>NZ_CAURKP010000039.1:0-37325 GCF_963525155.1 uncultured Rhodococcus sp. | reverse complement strand
GGTCACACCCGCCGACGAGAACACCGTGCCGTCCTGGATGAAAATGGCGTCGGGAACTACCGTGATCTGCGGATAGGCGCGCGCCAGCGTTGCCGTGTGTTGCCAATGCGTCGTTGCGCGGCGTCCATCGAGCAGTCCACTCGCCGCCAGGATGAATGTCCCGGTACAGATCGAGGCAACCCGACCCGAACGTCTCGCAAGATCGCTCGCTGCCTCACGCAATTCCGGACTCACCGGCATCGACGGGAACACGTCGCCACCCATGACCAGCAACGTGTCGAAGGAACCGGAATCTGCGACGTCACAGTCGACCGGAATGCGCATGCCGGTCGACGAGTCGACATCGTGTCCACCCACCGAGCAGATCACCAACTCGTAGTTCGCTCCGCCGCGATT
Source organism: uncultured Rhodococcus sp. (assembly GCF_963525155.1). Taxonomy (NCBI): domain Bacteria; kingdom Bacillati; phylum Actinomycetota; class Actinomycetes; order Mycobacteriales; family Nocardiaceae; genus Rhodococcus; species uncultured Rhodococcus sp. The sequence goes on along the minus strand of NZ_CAURKP010000039.1, from coordinate 36,929 downwards.
GGCCTCTGCGAACACCTCACTCGGACCTGCGACGTCGAGCAGTTTGACGCCGTCGAACACCAGGACGGCAACTCGATGCACTGCGGTCACGATCGCTCCCCTTCGTCCTGATCTGTGGACAGTATGGCCGAGATCGGGGTGCGCCCGCGTGCGTGCTCGACCGACACTGGGACAGACCGAGAAATTCGCAGCAGCGACGAGCAGAGCAGGTACCGATGAACACGATCATTGCCGGTGTGAAAATCCCCGATTCGAAGATGGCTGCCGACGCCACCGAACTCGTCCGAGATACGGCGTCCGAGTTACTGTTTCACCACTCGCGACGCGTCTTCCTCTTCGGATCGCTGCAAGGCGCGCGTTTGGGACTGCACGCCGACCCCGAATTGCTCTACGTCGGCGCCATGTTTCACGACCTGGGGCTCACCGAGAAATTCCGGGACAGTACGGCGCGATTCGAATTGGACAGCGCGGACGAAGCGCGGCGATTCCTCACCGGCTACGAAGTCGACGAAACCGACATCCGCAAAGTGTGGGAAGGCATCGCTCTACATACGACGCCCGAGGTCCCCGCGCGGCTGGAGCCCGAAATCGCCTTGGTGACAGCGGGTGTGGAGACCGATGTACTCGGAATCGGATACAGCGAACTCGACCAGGCCGACATCGACGCCGTCACCGCGGCCCACCCCCGTCCGGATTTCAAGAATCAGATCTTGAAGGCCTTCACCGACGGCTTCAAGCACCGTCCCGAAAGTACGTTCGGGACGGTGAACGCTGACGTACTCGAACATTTCGTGCCGGGATTTCGGCACATCGATTTTGTCGAGGTCATCCAGAACTCGGCTTGGCCCCAATAGAATTCGCAGTCATTTGGCCGCCTCACTCATCGCAGCGGCATCTTCTGCCCCGAACTTTTCCTCGAGGGTCTCCGGCGAATAGTCGAGGTCGATCTCGGCGACGTCGCGCCCGCGTGCAGACTCGATCGCCGAAAGTCGGCGCTGTGCACGGTCTGCGGCATACTCGAGGAACTCCTGATTGTCCAAACCGAACGGCTGCACCTCGAATTGATCGTTGACCCAGTTGATCATTCCGAGAGCCATGGGCATGAGTTCACCCATCCGCTGCTGGACGACGTCCCAGTTGTGATCGTCGGCGGCGACGTGCCTTCGGCAGGTGAACGTCCCCCAAGCCATGTGCCGTCGTTCGTCGTCACCGATCTTTCGCACCAATTGCTGCATGCCAGGGAGGATTCCGCGCGTCGCACAAACTTTCTGCCAGGCGTAGTAACCCGTCAACGCCAGACTGCCCTCGATGACGTGGTTGTACGTGACGCTGGCACGCACCTGGTTGACCGGGCTGGGGTCTGTCTCGAGAATGCGTAGCGACGACGGCAGCTCCTCGTAGAACAGTTGCCGGTAGTACGGATTGTCAGCGACGTAGGAATGCAGGTCACTGGTCAATCCCACTTCGTCCATCCACAGCCGAAACACCTGGGTGTGCTTGGCTTCCTCGAAACAGAACTGCGTCAAGTACATCTCGTCGCCGAATCGTCCCTCGGTCGACATTGCTTTCATGAACGGTTGAATGTCTTCGGTGACGGCTTCTTCACCGGCGATGAACTGTGCACACAGGAAGGTGGCGCTGCGCTGTTGTTCGCTGGTCAGCTCCTGCCAGTCACGGGCATCCTGCGAAAAATCGAGGTCGGTTGGGTTCCAGAATTTGGCGTTTCCCTTGGTGAACAATCGGAGTGGGAACGAATCCCAGTTCAACCCTCCCGACCGAAGAGAACTGAAACCTTCTCGCCCCGGCGAGGTGACAGTCATGACATTCCTTCTTCCCGAACCGAAGACAGATGCCCCACCAGCATGCCCGCAGAACTGAAACGTGAATCAGTTTTGACGAAATTCGATCTATTCCTTCAGGGAAACACACTTGGTCTCCATCACTGCGAAGAGCTTGGCGTTCATCTGAGCTGCCAGATCCGGCCGATACGAACCGATGTTGAGCGGATTGGCGAGATTGTTCAGTTCCAAGGGGTCGGCTTGTAAGTCGTACAGTTCGTATTGCGGCGCAGCAACTCCCGCAGGATCGAAGTACATCGTGTACTTCCAGCGACTCTCGCGTATGCACCGAATGTGGTTGGGCTGCGTGACGATGTTCTGACCGTCGGGCGTCGCACAGTTCTGATCGTCGTAGGTGAACAGAATCGTGTCCTGAACCTGCGCGCTGGGACTTTGCGGATAAGCGGCAGCGTCGACGATGACCGGTGTCAGATCGGTACCCAGGAAGTTCCACGATTGACGCGCAGGCGCTTGGGCGAGCGTGGCGAGAGTGGGCATCACGTCGATCAACGACGCCAGGGCGTCGGTGCGAACGGGTTCGGGAAACAGCAAGGGGTTGCTGATGACCAGTGGAACGCGCAGTGTTTCCTCGTAGGCGTTGAACACTTTCTGCCGCAAACCTCCGTGGCTCATCCCCATCTCCCCGTGATCGGACATCCGAACGATCACCGTGTCGTCGAGCATCTGTGGAGTGGCTTCGATCGCGTCGAGCACGCTGCCGATGTGTTCGTCGACCACCTTGTGCATATAGGCGTAGAAGTTGATGTAGTTACGCGCCTGATCGGGTCCGAGCAGCGGCCCGAGCCCGGCTGCCAACAGCAGTTCCGACTGAACCTGGGCTGTCGGTTTGTGATTGAGCGCCAGGATCTCGTCGAAGGTGGGCGGCAAGTCGATACCCTGCTCGAAGGCGCCCGGCGCGTCCGATCCGTAGTTGTCGCACGTGCCGTTCATCGCGTTCCACGTCTGGGGGTACGCGAGGACATCGTGCGGGTTCACGAACGAGACGATCAGCGCCCAAGGCTGTCCGGATGCGACTGCGGGTCCGGAGAGAAACTCGACAGCTTCCTCGGCGACACGGCGATCATGGTCTGCGCACCCGCCACCGAAATGATCCGGATTGGTGTCCTGGCCCGCGTCCGGCGGAATCCACCCCTCGAAGCCGAATCCTGCCACGTCCTCGCTTGTCGGATCACCACCCTCGACGCCTTTGCTCAGATGCCATTTCCCCCGGTACTGGACGTTGTAGCCGGCCGACGCCAGCAGCTTTGCCATGTTCTGTTCGGAGACCTGCAACTGCGGCTCGGTGGGTGAGACAGTGCCACCTTCGGTGAGCGTTCTGGTGACCCCGTGCTGCGCGGGGTAGAGGCCGGTGAAGAACGTACTGCGACTGGGCGAGCACATCGCGGTGTTGCACACTGCCTGGTCGAAACTCAGCCCGTGATCGGCAATCCTCTTGCGGTTGGGCAGATTCTGTTCAGCCCAGCCTTGTGGCCAGTACATCGGCCGGCGTTCCTGATCGGTGATGATGACAACGATGTTGGGTTTCTGCGGAAACCGATCGGCGGGTGCTGCTTGTACCGGCGCCGCGCTCACCGCGCCGGCCGCGACGTCTGCCACTCCCGCGAGGACAAGGGCACCGACGCCACCGAGGAACGTCCGGCGCGGCAATGAATGACAATGCGGGGCTGGAACGTTCTCTGGGTTCACGGGCGTCGTCCTCTCGGAGGCGTTGTCGCCCCAGAGTTGACCGAATCACTCTTCGCTACACATGCGCGAGCAAACTGCCCGTGCGCTGATCAGTTCGATAACCCGATCCGCACAGCGCAGCGGATCCGGTGTCCGGCCGATACCGAGGGTGTCGACTATCGAAATCGTCCTTCGCACATCAGCCTCCTCGACACCCCACGACCAACCGAAGTCGTGATTCCAGAGCAGAACTGCGTTCTTCCCCGGATGGTGCCTGGCATGAACGGGAAGGACGATCACCGCATCCATGCTCGGCCCCTGCGGCCATCGGACGGTCTCACCGTGAACGGACCGTGCTACCGCGTCGATGTATTCGTGTGCGGACCAGTCGTTGCCGTTGGTATGCATGGAAGTACATTCGGTGCCACACACGTTTCGGATGGGTTCGTGGCATCACCGATCGAGTATTGCGCTTTCAGGAAATGAACGGCAACACAACGGATTCGAATTGGCGATGACCGTCGCGGTGGACACTGTGGCCGGTACGGAAAGAGACCAATTCGCAGCGTGCGACGGTGGCTGCAACAGCGTCGAGGCGAACAGGATCCACCATCCCGCCCAGACCTCCACGCAGGAACAACATGTCAGCCTCGATAAGCGGCAACCGATCCCACCACTGCGGATCCGGTCGGCGGAACTGCTCGAGCGCGGACCGCGTCATCGAGCGATCGAACGTCAACGCGGCTCGCGGATGCCGCACCAAACTTGTTGTGGCGTGCCACAGTTCTGGGACACTCGGCAATTTCCTCGCGAACACCTGTTCCGGGTCACCCGCGCGTAATGGTAACGGCGCTTCCTCGATGACCAACTTCCGCACCGCAGTGGGACGTTTCTGCGCGATCAACGACGCCGCGTGCCCGCCGAGCGAGTGGCCGACCAGATCCACCTGCTCGAGTTCGAGATGATCACACACGTCCATGACGTCGTCCGCGAACTCCTCGAACAGATACGACGACGCACGAGCGCTCCGGCCGTGGCCGCGAAGGTCGACCGAGACAACTCGCCGGTTGCGTGATCGCAAGGTCCGCGCGAACTTGTCCCAGGTACCGCTGTCGCCGCCCATCCCGTGCACGAGGACTACCGGAGGCAGATCGGCCACACTGGGATGCGAGCCGGAATCGCGGTAGCTGATCTGGACCCCGCCGGCACTTCGTACGTTAGCGACACTCACGAGTTCCCAGGATAGACCCGTCCTCACGGATTGCTGACGCGGTCAGCCGAGGCTGCAACTCCCCTGGTCGCGTGACCTCGTCGTAGCGACCGAGTCCGATCCTCGCGATGTTTCGCAGCGACTCGCTTGCATCGGCGAAGTAGCCGCAATGCCCTCGAACGGCACCGGTACCGAAAACAATGGCTCCGTGCTGCGCCCGAACTGGAGACGGGCCGTGCCCGATGCGGCCGATCTTCACGCGTGGGAAGTAGCGGATCCAGTCCGACGGACCAAGCGCAGCCCAGAGATTTCCGGCAAAGCACAGGTCTTCGCGCGAACTGGTCCCCATCCCCGGACTACCCAGCACCACGCAATCGTCCACTCGCGCCGACGGGAGAGCGAGTCCGCACACCACGGCCCCGTAGCTGTGTCCGACGAGCGTCACATGCGCCGATCGCGGCAGGATACGAGTCAACCGCGCCAGATCTATCGCACCAAGTTCTGCAAGTGTCCGGGAGAACGACTCGAGAAATCCCCACGGCGTCCGATAACCGACCCACACGATCACCGCGACGCGGTCGTTCGGCCCGAGCGTTCGGAGCATCCTTCCCAGCGTCCATCCGCTCGCGCGTGGTCCTGTCGGACGGTTCTCGTCGAAGTAGTTTCCCAGTCCGTTGTCGTTGCCCGGCACGAAGATCATGATGTGCTCGGCGGTGGCGACATCGCCGAACACCTCCACGATCCGGCCTTCGCCGGTCTCGTCGTACGCCAGAAGTTGTGCGTCGCGTAGCTCCATCGGCTCGTAGTGAAGTCGATCGGTTCCGGAAACGTCAGCTCGACCCGCCGTTTTCATGACACTCCTCGCGAAGAGTTGCAACGACGAGAATCATTGCAACAGTGAGTTTTTGAATGTCATCAACGCTAGGCGCCCGATGGCGTCGGTGCGATGGCGCCAGCGCCCCTACTGTTCGTACAGTCGACTCGACCATGTCCGGTACAGCTGGCTGTACCTACGAGCTCATTCGTACACGCCCTCCACCGACCATCCACCGCCTTCACAGATCATCAGCAACGCCCGCGATTCCTCCAACAGCACCTGAGCCCGCGCGGCCGTGCGCGCCGAGGCTGCGTCCCACCATCGCTCGTCCACCGGCCAGGGCCCGGCCCATCCCTGCACTGCCCATTCCTTGCTCCCCCACTTCAGCCTTCCCGGCTGCGAGCTGAAGACACCGCGCTCAGTGACGTACACGGCGTTGCCGGCCACATCCTCCAGCCATACCTTGGGATTGTCGACGAAGATCGACCCCGGAGACGGCTGCGGCAGACGACCAGGCCACGGGGCTGTCGGATCATGAGCAGCTACCCGCTCGTCACCCAAGGGCAACAGGGTAATTCGCTCCGAGGGCCCTCGACCACCGCTCAGGACACCGACCTGAACCGATTCGCCGCCCAGAAGACCTTGCACGCGCACCAATGCTCGCCTGGCCCGCTCCTCCTCGTCGCCGACACCGCCCCAAAGCCCCAACTGCAAAGCGCCGGCACTGACCACCTCCACCGGTTCCAGACGCAACACCGCTATGCCTGCGGTCGGCCGGGTCTCACTGCGCCCGGTGAGCCAGCCGTCCAGTTGCCATCGCACTCGATCGGCCGTTCCCTCCGGTGTCAGAGGTTCGGCGCAACGCCAAGTCCGAGAAAGATTTTCACCGTTCCCCGTGCTGGCCGAAATCGACAGGCGGGTGCACGCCACTGCGGCAGCCGACAATTTGTCGTGCAGGAGACTCGCCAAGGCGCGCCCGGCAAACGCTGCGGCATCCACCCGCTCGATCGACGGATCGTAATGCTGCTCCACTTCCAGATCCGGCGGAAGCGTCCGCGCCGACGGTGGCCGCTCGGGTTCACCGCGCGCCGCACGATGCGCGAGCACCGCATCGGCCCCGAAACGCGAAGCGACGTCCACTGCCGGTAAATCCGCGAAAGCACCGATGGTTCTGATCCCGAGCCTGCGCAGCAGATCCACCAACTCCCCGCGATGCGGCGCAGACAGACTGGGCTCGGCCGCCAACTCCGGCATGGGTAGCGGCGCCAGAAACCGTGCCCCCTCCCCCGGCGGCACCAGCGCTGCCCGGCGCGCGGCAATGACCGCTGTGGACAGCTGATCCGCCACACCCACCTGACTCTCGACGCCCGCAGCAGATGCCTGATCCACCAATCGTTCCGCCGCGGCTTCCTCCGAACCGAAGTACCGACTGACACCTCGCGCACTGAGCACCAACAAACCAGGACGGAGTACCTCGACGCCCGGTGCCACCGCATCGATGGCCGCGGCGACCGGCTCGAACAATCTGGCGTCGCGTTCCGGATCTGCCATCGCCACATACAGTTCCGGGCAGCGGGCCTGCGACTCGCGTCGGCGCAGGCCTCGTCGCACTCCCTCCGCGCGGGCCGTCGCCGAACATGCGATCACCCGATTACCCGAGGTGACCGCGACAGGATGCGTGGCAGGAAGATCGGCAAGCGCTGCCGCTGCCACCGCCGGCCAGTCCGGGCACCACAACGCCAGAACTCTGCTCACAGTGACACCACCCGCGACGACACCACCTGCTCCGACACGGCCTCGACCGGCCGGGAAGGTACCCACTCGACCCGCCCGGCTGCACTGCAGATGTCCAGACGCGTGGTCCGGGGCTGGAACGAGCGCCCCCGAGCACGAACCGCGAGGCTCAGGGAACTGAGCCGACCACGCCCCAACTCACGGCCCTGACCGAACCCACCGTAACCATGAACCCGAGCGTCCAACCGAACTTCGGCCCCGTCCCAGTGACCTTCGGTGACAACAAGAGTCGAGCCCTTGCTCCGGGCACGCGCCACCACCGCTCGCGCACGCGACGGGGATACCGACGCACCCGCCAATCCCAGAATCACCAGATCCATACCGTCGAGCAGCACAGCAGCGATCTCGACCGGATCCGGCCCAGGCGCCGGAATGAGCGCCAGACGTTCCAGTTGCGCACCCATCTCGTACGCCGCCAGCAATCCCAGTCGAGGTTGCCCGATGACTGCCACATGCCCCCCGGACGCCGTCACCGACGCGACCAATCCCAAGAGCAAGGAAGCAGCGCCCTCGACGGACACCACGGTTCCGCGCACCAAACCGCCCTGCGGTAGCAATGCCCCGATACCTTCCGGCACTGGGAGAACACCAGCCTTGTGCGCGCGGTCCACGACCGGTATGTCCCGGTCGGCAACACTCTCGAAGGCTGCTGCACTTGTCCCGGAAACACCAGCCACGGAAACACTCGGTCCCGAAAACGACGTATCGCCGCGAGAGGGAATGGACGCGATCTGTCGGCGGAGCTGTGCCAGCCGATCCTGACGGGACAACCCCGCCGCATCTGCCGACAGCTCCACCAACTCGGTCACCTCGGTCATCCCCATCCTCCGGAACACCGGAAAAACTCACTCGGCAGCAATCCATAACCAGCCGGCAAACCGCGGGGAAGTCGGGTCTGACATGCATCCAACGAACAGCAATTTCGAACATATTTTCGAACTGTTTTCAGTAAACCGTGTCACCCCCGACACGTCAAGCAGAGCAAAAAACCCAGTTCACAGGAGCCTCGAGCGTCACAGTGGCATCAATCCATTAACCTTGAGATGTGACAGCTCAGGAGCAGACCGGGAGGGGCATCGGGCCCGAATACCTGCTGGCGGGGCGGTACCGACTCCGCTCCAAGATCGGCGACGGAGGCATGGGCGCCGTCTGGCTGGCCCGCGACACCCTCCTCAGCCGTGACGTCGCGGTGAAACAGGTCACAAGCACGGAAGGCCTCGACACCGAAACGGCCGAAGAGGTCCGTGAACGTACATTGCGCGAAGGCAGGAACGCCGCAAAGCTCACCCACCCCCACTCCATCGCCATGTACGACGTCGCGATCGAGTCCGGTGAACCGTGGTTGGTCATGGAGTACTTCCCCGCCCGCAGCCTCGCCCAGGCGATGAACCTGGCCGACACGTTGCCACCGCTGGAGGTCGCGCAGATCGGCGCGCAGATCGCTGCGGCGCTCACCGAGGCGCACGCCGCCGGCATCGTCCACCGCGACATCAAGCCCGGCAACATCCTGATCGCCGACCGAGGCAAGTCTCTCGGCACCGTCAAGATCAGTGACTTCGGCATCGCCCGCGCAAAGAGCGACGTATCCGACACCCAGGACGAGGTCATCACCGGCACTCCCGCGTACTTTGCACCCGAAGTTGCCCGCGGCGACGATCCCACCGAGGCCAGTGACGTCTTCTCACTCGGGTCGACGCTCTACACGGTGATCGAGGGTCAACCGCCCTTCGGCATCGACTCGGACGCCATCGCTCTACTGCATCGTGTCGCCAAGGCCGAGATCTACCGACCCACCAAGTCCGGACCGCTCACCGACGTTCTCCTTCAGCTCCTCGAGCCGGACCCCACCCGTCGTCCGACGATGGCTCAGGCACGCGACGCGCTCGCTGCAGCCGCGACGGGCGGTGGCACGATCGAGCAGTTGATCGACGCTCCCGTCTACTCGTCCGAAGGCGCCGTGCCGGCGTGGGCTCACCGCACCACACAACTCGCCGACCCACACCGCCGCAATCGCCTGACCGGCTCCACGATCACCGGACTGCCTGCAGTGCAACAGAACACGCCACTGCGGAACGTCCCCAGCCCCATGGACATGTTCTCCTGGCCGCCGCGGATACCGACCGGCCCCGCCGATGCCAGCACCCGCGACAAGGTAGTGGCCTGGGCTCCCCTCGCCATGACAGGCATGGTTGCCGTCATCATCTTGGCCGCACTGATCGTCGTCATCCTGGTATTCACGGCCTGACCGGACGCTCTACGCGGGCAGAATGTTTGCGTTGAGGTGAAACACGTTGTCCGGGTCGTACTTCGCCTTGACGGCGGACAATCGCGCGTACTTCGCCGCACCGTAGGACGCTCGCACTCGGTCCTCGTCGACATCGGTCATGAAGTTGACGTACCCGCCTTGATTGGACGAGAACGGACGCAAGGCTTCCCAGGTCTCACGCACCCACGATCGATCCAATTCCAGTGTCCCGGCATCGGTGGCCGTAGCCGTCATGTTGCACACGTAATGTGGTGTGCGAGAACCACCGAACGCAGTGTCGTCCTCGCCGACGGAGGTGAAAGCTCCCTGCAGCGGAAAGATCGGCATGAAGGACATCGGCGACGATTTCTTGCCCGCTTGCTCGGTCAGAACATCGATCACGTCGTCGGAGAAATCCACCAGGTCCAAGGCCTTCTCATAGGCGTATGCACCCCATGGTTCCGATTCGTCGAGCATCGACTGTAAACCGATGTACGGGAGCGGGGTGACGAACTCGAACAGCGTCGGCACGCCCTCTCGAATCGGCGCAATCGCGTTCGAGTGTTCCTCTTCCGATCCGAAACCGGCTACCAGCAACGCGTATCCGGGCAGCAGGTGAAACTGATCCGGAACAAACGGTGCCGGAGGCGCGGACAAACCGACGGCAACCATCGCTCCGGCATTTCTCGGCAGGGCAGGCACCACTTCGCGGCACAGACGAAGCGCTGCGGGTCCGTCCTCCATCCCCCAGAAGAACAGTCCCAGATGCACTTCCGGACCGATCTCGCTCAGACGGTACTCGAACTCGGTGACCACTCCGAAGTTTCCGCCGCCGCCGCGCAGTGCCCAGAACAAGTCGCTGTGATCGTTCTCGGAGGCCCGCACGATCGAACCGTCGGCGAGCACCACCTCTGCCGACACCAGATTGTCGATCGCCAGGCCGAGCGTGCGCGTCAACCACCCCATGCCGCCGCCGAGGGTCAGGCCACCGACGCCGGTATCACTGATCACTCCACCGGTCACTGCCAATCCGTGTTCCTGCGTCGCGGCGTCGAGGTCGGCAATCGTCGCACCACCACCGACCCTGGCTCGCTTCGCGGACGGGGCGACACTGACTACGTTGATCGCACTGAGATCGATCATCACACCGCCTTCACACACCGATGTACCTCGGTAGGAATGCCCACCACCTCTGACCGAAACCTCCAACGAATGGGCTCTGGCAAATGCAAGTGCCACAGACACATCCGACGCCGACCGGCACCTGGCGATCACCGCCGGACGATGATCGATCTGCCCGTTCCAGATCGACCTGGCGTCGTCGTACTCCGGATCTCGGGGGCTGAACACAGAACCCGTGATCGCCGATTTCAGTGGCGCGAACTCGACCGTCGTCATCATGCACCGCCCTCGTCGGGTGTCGCGGTGAGAAGCAGGTATTCCCACTCCATCACGAACGGCTCGCTTCCGCTGCCGTACTTCTTTGCCAACTCGAGCAGATCGCGATCGAGCGCCTGTGTGCGGTCAGGATCGCCGGCGATGTTCCGGTACACCGCGATGGTCGGGCCGTAATTCTCCTTGAAGAAATCGCGGAAATCTTCCGGCCCGCTGAATGTGTCCACACGAAGTACGTCTTTCCTCGCGGCAACATCGCCGAGCAGATCACGAACATGGTTCTCGTCGCCCCACAAAGGCGCCGGCTGCGAACCAGGAGGCGGCGGCGGTGCATACGGCTTCATCGTTTTGAACATCTCGCCGATGAACCCCGTCGGAGTCCAACTCAGCACTCCGATCTTTCCGCCGGGTCGGCATACTCGCAAAAGTTCGTCCGCGGCGCGCTGATGATGCGGGGCAAACATCACACCGACGCACGAGAGCACTACGTCGAACTCGTTGTCGCCGAACGGAAGAGCCTCGGCATCGGCCTCCTGCCAATCGAGTTCGACACCCGCGAGCGCCGCGGCCTCCCGTCCTGCCACGAACAGTTCGGGAGCCAGGTCGGTGGCGATCACCTGCGCACCCAGCGCAGCCGCCGGAATGGCGGCGTTGCCGGACCCCGCCGCGACGTCGAGCACCCGATCTCCTTTCTGCACGCCGCATTCACGCACCAATACAGGTCCGAGTTCCGCGATGACCTGCGTCGCCACCGCCGGATAGTTACCGAGCCCCCACATTGCCCGGTGCTTGGCCTTCAGCTCCCGGTCCAACCCGAGAGTCCCCGTTGATTCACTCATTACCGTTCTCCTTCAATAATTTTCGTACTCGGAGCCCGACAGCGTTCATGCCGTTACTCCGACGCTACGACGACGGTTCGCTCCTCTCCAGTACGAAATCTGTACCGGAGCACCCCGGAGGCCTACGATCGAGAGATGGGGTCCTCGTACCACCAGTTCTGCCCCGTCGCCAAGGCGATGGAGCTACTCGACGAGCGGTGGACACTGCTTCTCCTCCGCGAACTGATCATGGGAAGCGAACATTTCAACGATCTCCGCCGCGGGCTCCCGCGAATGTCACCGACTCTGCTCTCGACCCGGCTTCACCAACTCGCGGTCGCCGGCATCGTGGAGCGAGAAGAAACCGACTGTGTCGTCAGCTATCGTCTGACCGACGCCGGCCGCGAACTGCGCCCTGTGGTCGAAGCTCTCGGCATCTGGGGTACCAGGTGGATCGGTGAACTGGGCGACGAAGATCTGGATCCGAAGCTGCTGCTGTGGGACATGCATCGCCGCGTGGATCATTCCGTGGTGCCTGAAGGCAAGACCGTGGTGCACTTCGCATTCTCCGGAGTACGTGGACATTCGCGGAACTGGTGGCTCGTCATCAATTCCGGTGAGGTGGACATGTGCGATATCGATCCGGGTTTCGACGTTGCAGTGTCGGTCTCTGCGGGCTTGCGACAGATGACCGAGATCTGGCGAGGTAACCTGACCTGGTCGGACGCCATACGGTCCGGTGACGTCACCATTTCTGGGCCTACTGCGTTGCGTCGTAGCCTGCCTTCGTGGTTCGAGCTGTCGACTTTCGCGTCGATCCCGCGCCCCGCGTAGCGCGCGCTCACCAGCCCCGTTCCGTCCTGTTACAGAGCTGTTGCAGACCGTGACACCGTCGACGAACGGTGACCACCTGCCGGTGACACTGACCGAGAAGTCTCTGTTGTATGCCCAGCCACCGCGGAATCATCCGCTTCGTCGCACTCGGTGCAGTCGTGCTCGGTGCGGTCGCGCTCAGCTCCTGCTCGTACACAGAAGAAGCACAACCGAAGAGCGGTAACTACCTTGCCACTCAGCCTGATTCAGGACCTTCAGGCGGCGAGATCGAGGACGGCATCAGCTTGCAGGACACTCATGTGCCCGCGCTTGCCCGTCTCGATTCCGCACTGCTCGCGGCGCTCCAGTCGGCAGCGGCCGACGCACAGGCATCCGGCGTGGACATGCACGTCACGTCGGGTTGGCGGTCCGCGGCATACCAACAGCGACTGTTCGACGAAGCCGTCGTCAAGTACGGCAGCGTGGACGAAGCGTCCAAGTGGGTGCACTCGCCGAGCCTGTCCAAGCATGTCAGTGGACAGGCCGTCGACATCGGACCGACCGACGCCGACGACTGGCTCATTCAGCACGGCAGCGATTACGGCCTCTGCCAGACCTACGCCAACGAGATGTGGCATTTCGAATTGGCAACCACTCCTGGCGGGGAATGCCCGCCACAACTGAGCAACCCCTCGGACGAGAGAGCGGAAGGCTGATCATGACACGAGTCAAACCAGCGAGACTGATTGCCGCACTGGCAGTCTTGATCCTCGGAGTCGTCGAATTCGAATTGGCGGTCAACACGACCGGTGGTCAGATCGTCGACCAACAACTCATGGTGGGCGCGGCCACCTCCGAACGCCTCAGCGTGTTCTCCGCCGAGTTCATCGGCCTCGTCACCCCGATACTGATAGTGGGAGGAGTGCTCGTGGCGCTCATGATCACATTGCGCAACAACCCGATTGCGCTAGCTTTACGCGTCGTCGTCGTGACCCTCGGCCCCATCACGACAGCCTGGGTTCTCAAACAATCGCTGAATCGACCGGACCTGAACGGTCTGGTGATGCACAATTCCTTCCCCAGCGGCACTTTGACGGCCATAGCTGCTCTGGTCTGCGCGATCGTGATCGTCACGCCCTCGAGGTGGCGGGCGGTCGTTGCGGTCAACGGTGCGCTGATCACCATCGGAACCGCGATCTCGGTAGTCGTGCTGCAATGGCACCGCCCGAGCGACGTGATCGGTGCACTACTGCTCGTCGGCTGCTACACCCTCGCTGTGTCGGCATTTCCGTTGAACACCAGCGTCGCCCGGCATGCGGTGCTGGCAGACTCAGGCAACGAGCGACTCTCGCGAGTGTGACCCCTGTACCCTTGGCTGACCGAGATTTCTCCGACCGCAGAAGGCCCCTGATCATGGCGAGTCCAAGGTGAGCTCATGGTGAGCATTCTTTTCATAGAAGACGATCCAGCCGTGGCCGAGGCAATCACGTTGGGACTGAACCGACTCGGGCACAACGTCAGCCATCGCCCCGACGGTAACGGTGATTTCGACGACGCCCTGGGTGCCACGGACCTCGTCCTACTCGACCTCGGGCTGCCGGGTGCCGACGGTTACGAGATCTGCCGACGTATCCGCACCCGAAGTTCGATCCCGATCATCATTCTGACCGCTCGATCCGACGACATCGACACCGTCGCCGGCCTGGAAGCCGGTGCCGACGACTACGTCGTCAAACCGGCCAGTCCGCGCGTCCTCGACGCTCGTATCAAAGCCGTCGTGCGGCGCTCGGCACCCGCAACGACGCGCCCAGATGCGACGCCGGGTGCAGAGACGTTCGGCGACCTGGAATTGGATCGGTCGTCGCTGCAGGTCCGCAAGGCCGGGATGCTGCTGACCCTCACCCCGACCGAACTCCGACTGATCCTGGCGCTGACCGAGAACCCCGGACAGGTCCTCAGCCGCCGACAGTTGTTGTCCGCAGCCTGGGACCAGGAGTATCTGGGTGATTCCAGAATCGTCGATGCAGCAGTGCAGCGGCTGCGCGGAAAGATCGAGGACGACCCGGCCGCACCGACCGTCATCGAAACGGTGCGCGGGTTCGGGTATCGCTTCAACACCAGCCCAGCCCGATGAAACCCACCTGGCTTCAGGTCGACGGTCTGCGAACCAGGCTCGTGCTCGTGTTCATCGCAATCGTCGTGATCATCGCCGGCGCAACCGCGGGTGTCGTCTCGTTCATGGCACGGTCGTGGATCTATTCCAACGCTCAGGATGTCGCGACCGCACAATTTCGCGACGAACTGCAATACGTCAACGGAACACCGGTAGACGAGTTGACGCCTGCCAACCTCCAACAGATCTTCCAGTCCGACATGACGCTGATCGTCGACGGCGAAGTCATCCGTCAAGGATCCGTGGATGCGGCGACCATTCCGCCCAGCTTCGACGAAGGTTTGGACAGTCCGAAGCTGATCCGTTTCGAGAGGCTCGACTCCCAGCGCATCATGTTGGGAATGTCCGTCAATGTCGTGGACATGAGCGCGGACGACAGCTACGACAACGAGACATTGGTCAAAGCCGTCACCATCCGGCCGCTGGTAGGAGTGCAGGACAAGTTCGACGACCTGCTTCGAGCTGTCGGCCTCACCCTCGCCGCCGGTGTGTTGGTGAGCGGACTACTCGGGCTGTGGATCGCGTCGACGCTTGTCCGTCCGCTCAAACGCCTGGACAAGGCGGCCGCCCGCGCTGCCGACGGCGACCTCAGCGTCCGACTCCCCGAAGACGGAGTAGCCGAACTCGCCCAGGTCACAACAACGTTCAACAACATGGTCGCTCGCAACGAAGCGGTCATCCGAGGTCTGGAAGAATCGGAAGAGCAGTCGAGAAGGTTTGTCGCAGACGTCTCCCACGAGCTCCGAACGCCGCTCGCAGCACTGGTGCCGGTCAGTGAGATCCTCCGTGAAGAGATCCCCAATCTTCCGCCCGACGCCGCCGCTGCCGCGCGCATCGTGAACAGTGAGATCGGCAAGCTCACTCGACTTGTCGAAGACCTCATCGAAATGTCTCGCCACGACTCTCAGCAAGCGCACCTCGTCCTCGACGACGTCGACCTCGTCGAATTGACCGAGCGCACACTCGAGAGCCGCGGATGGACAGATACCGTCGAACTGCGCGCACCCGAAAGTGTCAGCGCCAGAGTCGATTCACGTCGGATCGACATTGTCGTCGCCAACCTCGTCGGCAATGCACTGCGCCACGGAGCGCCCCCGGTTCGCGTCGAGTTGAGCGTCGAATCCGGTTTCTCCGTCATCACCGTCGTCGACCACGGCCCCGGCATCTCACCCGAAGACCGGCAGGCGATCTTTCGGCGGTTCTACAAGGTCGACACCGCGCGCGGACGCAGCGAGGGCAGCGGACTCGGACTCTCGCTCGCCGTCGAGAACGTGCACCTGCACGGCGGCACCATCGGCGTCGACCAGGTGGATGGTCGCACGGTCTTCACGGTTCGCCTGCCCCGTCGCTGACCCCTTCCCGAGCGAACGTACCTTTCGGCGCACCCAAGGCGATCGCCGTACCGTTCGCTCGAAAAGGGATGGGCACTTCGCAACCCAACAACGTCCACCTGCGACCAAATAGTGGGATTCTGGTTTCAACATGTGAAACCGCGCGAGTAGCGTCGGCATCGTCGAACAGCGTAGAGATCGGAGGGCACCATGACGCAGGCGTCGCGGCTGGAAAAGACGGCCGTCTCCCCGAAGGCGTGGACGATGCTCGGAATCGGCGTCGCAGCCCAGGCCGCAGGCACCGTCTTCGTCAGCACCCCCGCCTTTTTGATCCCGCTGCTGCATTCCGAGCACGGCCTCTCGTTGACGCAGGCCGGAACTCTGGCCGCTGCACCCACTTTCGGCATGGTTCTCACGCTGGTGGCGTGGGGAGCGATGGCTGACAGATTCGGCGAGAAATGGGTCATCTCCATCGGGCTCGGCCTGACGGCGATCGCCGCGCTGGCCGCGACCACCACCGACAACTACACCCTCCTCGGGATCGCATTTCTGCTGGGCGGAATGGCTGCGGCGAGCACCAACGCTGCCAGTGGACGTGTTGTGGTCGGCTGGTTTCCCAAGGATCGGCGCGGCCTCGCGATGGGAATCCGGCAGATGTCACAGCCCCTGGGCGTGACCATCGCGTCGCTGACCATCCCGACTCTCGCTGCGAACGTAGGAATCGGTTCGGCCGTCGGACTGTCGGTAGCTCTCAACGGCGTTCTCGCCCTGATCTGCGCCGTCGCATTGATCAATCCCCCGCGGCCGGCGGCGCGGCCCACAGACATCCCGGTCGAGACGATCAACCCTTATCGCTCGAACTGGTTCCTGTGGCGCATTCACGTCGTCTCGGCACTGCTGGTGTTTCCGCAGTTCACCCTTTCGACATTCGGTCTGGTCTGGCTGATCAGCGAGCAAGGATGGGACGCTGCGCCCGCTGGGCTCCTGATCGGGATCTCCCAGTTCGTGGGTGCACTCGGACGCATCGTTGTCGGCATCTGGAGTGATCGCGCCGGAAGCAGAGTAGGCCCGCTGCGGTTGGTTGCCGTCTCCGCGTCTGCGGTCATGTTGGCAATGGCGGCAGCCGGCGCAGCGCCTTGGGGCGTTCCCGCCTTGATCCTGCTGCTGGCAACCACTATCAGCGTCGCCGACAACGGTTTGGCATTCACTTCCGTGGCCGAAGCTGCCGGGCCGAAATGGCAAGGAAAAGCATTGGGCGCACAGAACACCGGGCAGTTCATTGCCGCGTCAGCAGTGGGCCCGGTGGTCGGTGCGCTGATCGGCGCGGTCGGCTACCCGCTCGCCTTCGCGATAGTCGCGGCATTTCCCGCCGCAGCAATTCCCTTGGTGCCCAGCCGCGATCGCGACATCAGCGTCTAGTCCCTCATCGGATTCGGTTGCACTGCAGGTCCCGTCAGATCACAATGCGGCTTGCAGGCAACCGAATCCGCTTCCTGAACAGGCTCTACTGTCGGAGTTCGGATCAGCGTCGCGGCGATCGCTGCACCGACCAACAGCAGTGCCACACAGATGTACATCGCGTACCGGAACCCGTCGGAGAAACTCGTCGGATCGACCAGGCTCTCGGCATCAATGCCCACGAGAGCGGGCAAGGCCGCAACCGCAAGAAGCTGGCTCGTGCGAGCAACGGCATTGTTCACACCTGACGCGATTCCGGACTGCTCCACCGGTACCGAACCAAGCACCGCGGCGGTCAACGGCGCGACCATCACCGCCAGGCCGAGCCCGAACACCAGAACTCCCGGCAGCACGACGGTCAGGTACGACGCATCCGGGCCGATCCGCGTCATCAACACCAACCCCACCGCGGCAACGGCGGGCCCGACCGTCATCGGCAATCGCGGTCCATGCGTCTGCGCGTAACTGCCCGCGCGCGAAGACAACAGCAGCAATGCCAAGGTGATCGGTACCGTTGCGACGCCGGCAGCCACCGGCGAGTACCCGGCAACCAATTGCAGTTGCAGCACGAGCAGGAAGAACACACCGCCCAGCGCCGCATAGACCGCAAGGGTCACCAGATTGGCCGCGACGAACATCCGCGAACGGAACAGGGACGGCGGCACAAGGGCACTCGGTGAGCGTCGTTCCACCACGACGAACAGGCAGAGCGCGATCACTCCGATCAGCCCGACTATCGGGTTGACCTCGATCAGCCCGTACGTCAGTGCGCCGAGACCGACTACTGCGCAGGCAGATCCGACCACGTCCAGGCGCTCGGGCGGATGCGGGTCGCGGCTCTCCGGTACATGGCGCACCGCTGCCCACACCACGACGATCGCCAGCGGGATATTGAGCAGGAATACCGATCGCCATCCCGCCACTTCCACCAGCCAACCACCGAAAAGCGGTCCGATGGCGCCGGCAACACCACCTAAACCCGACCACAATCCGATTGCCGCGCCGCGGTCCTCCTCACGAAGTGACGCGGAGATGATGGCAAGGCTGCCAGGCGTCAAGAGCGCTGCGCCCACACCCTGCAGGATTCGTGCAATCACCAGAAACGTGATGTCCGGTGCAATTCCGCAGAGCAACGACGCGACCGCGAACCAGACCGTCCCCCACACGAATACCCGTCGCCGACCCCAACGATCACCGAGCGCTCCCCCGAGCAGAATCAGCGACGCCAAGGCCAAGGTGTAACCGCTGAGCGTCCACTGCAGTCCGGCGACACCGGAACCCAGTTCTTCACCGATGTGAGGAAGAGCAATGTTGACGACGGTGCCGTCGAGGAGAGCCATGCTCGAGCCGAGAACGGTGGCGGCGACAACCCAACGCCCACGCTTCGACGCGAGCGCCAGTGGTTCCGTCATCGGTCCATGGTGCGCCTTCACACGCAATCGCGAAAGAGCGCGCGGGAATTCAGTCGATCTGGCGGCGATGTGCCCAACGCGTCAACGCATTGCGATTGGACTGCTGAGTCTTTCGCAGGACGTTCGATGCGTGAGTCTCGACCGTCTTCACGGAAATCACCAGGTCCTCGGCGATTTCACGGTAGGTGTACCCACGTGCCAGCAATCTGAGCACTTCGAGTTCTCGCGGAGTCAGCGAGTCAAGTTCCGGATCGAGTTGCGGTTCGGGTGCATTGGAACGCCCGGTGAAGGAGTCCAGTACGAAGCCTGCCAGGCGAGGCCCGAACACTGCGTCACCACCGGCAACGCGTCGTACACCCTCGGCCAGTTCGGATCCCGAGATCGTCTTGGTCACATACCCGCGCGCGCCGCCGCGGATCACCGCGATCACATCCTCGGCCGCATCGGAAACGCTGAGCGCCAAGCACACCGGGCCGGAATCGATTCCGCGCAGAACTGCCACTCCACCACCGTCAGGCATGTGGACATCGAGCAGAACGACATGCGGTTTCGTCGAGTTGATACCCGCGATCGCCTCAGCGACGCCACCGGCTTCACCGACTACGTCCATGTCTGCCTCGCGCGAGAGTTCCGCCCTCACCCCGGAGCGGAACACTGCATGATCGTCGACAAGAAATACGCGGTACGGGGGCGGCGCAAGCGAAGTCACTGGGGCTGTTCCTCGGGGTTGTCGACACGGTCAGCAGTCTGGTCCCACTTTAGAGCAGAGTCACCGAGCGGCATGTGCACGCGGATCTCGGTGCCCTTTCCGATGTCGGATCGAACCACGACGCGGCCACCCCGTCGCTCGATGCGACCACGAATCGACTTGGCCAAACCCTGACGGTCCTCCGGCACCGCATTGACGTCGAATCCGACTCCGCGATCACGAACGAACACACTGACCTGGTCGCCCTCGACCTCGGCGAAAAGATTGATTTCCTTCTCCCCCGAGTGCTTTGCGGAGTTGACCAGAGCTTCACGCGTCGCACCGAGGAGCGCGGTGAACGCTTCCTTGGGCAGACCGTTCTCGACGCCTTCGCCTTCGAGTTGTACGTCGCCGACCGTGACGGGGCGGACCGTGACGCCATGCTGGTCCTCCACTTCACCGGCGATGATCTTCAGACCTTCCGTCAGGCTCGTGTGGTCGATATCCCCGCCGCTGAACAACCACTTGCGCAGCTCGCGTTCCTGACCACGGGCCAGGCGCGCCACCTCTTGCGGATTGTCGGACTGCTTCTGAATCAGCGCCAACGTCTGAAGTACGGAGTCGTGCAGATGCGAGGCGATCTCTTCACGTTCGTCGTTGCGAATTCGGGCCGCACGCTCGGCGCCGAGAGCCCGCCACATCCGCAGCCACAGCGGCACCGTCAACAAACCGACACCGATCAGCGTCACCACCACGGCCAGCAGGGACGAACGCAGTGCTTCGAGGTCGACCTGAGCGAGGACGACGACGCCGAGACCCAAGATGATCAACGTCGCTCCCCCGACCACCCGCGCCCACGTGAGAACGGTAGGCCGCTGCGGCAAGCCGATGACGGTCCGGGGACCGTCGGAGTCGAACTCGCGCCACACCAAAGCGGCACCGATCGCGACGACGAAGAACGGTGCGAGCACCGAACCCGCTGTGCCGCTGAACAGCCAGGACAACGCGGCTGCGCCGCCCAATCCGAGTGCGATCAAGCCGTACGCCCGCTGCCGCTCGGCCGCGGACGGCTTCTGGGTGTCCGTGCCGGCTGAGGTGAAGATCCAGAGGGCGCCGTAAATCACGATGCCGGATCCGGCCATCGCCGCCAGAATCGCGAAGGCGACTCGAACCTTCAGGACGTCGATCCCGAGATGATCGGCGATACCGCCTGCAACACCGGCGACGATGCGACCGCCGGAGCGCCGCTCCAGCTTTCGCAATGGAACACCGCCCGGAATGGGCACACCCTTCTTCATGGGTACGGCATGCACCGGTACCCCGTTGACGGGCGGGCCTCCCGTGAACCCGGGAGCGGGACCGCTCACGAACGGCGGATCTGACAGATATTGCACATAGTCGATACTGGCACGAACCACTCGCAGTCACATCAGGGTCCAACCCTGAATCAGGGCGGCGCCCCTGGCCCCGATCGTCACAAAGATCAGGGTTGGCCCTGATGCGCGGAGGCCGCCCCGGAAGCCAGGATTGATTCATGAACAATCCGACTTTCCAAGAACAGATCCAGGATCTGTGGCGGACCCGCCCCGTGCGTCTGCCGGCACAAGGTCACGTGGCCGGGGTATGCGCCGGAATCGGATACCGGTACGGCATCGACCCCATTCTGGTACGTGTCGCGTTTGTGGCCTCCACTATTTTCGGCGGCTCAGGCATCCTTCTCTACCTCGCCGGCTGGTTGGTGCTCGCCCGCGCCGGTGACGGATCGTCCCCCGCACAGTCGTTGATGGGCCGCGGACACAGCTCCGATTCCAGTACCAAGACCATCGTCTTGTTGGTGGCTCTCGCCATCGCGGCTACGACCGTCGGGCCTGTCGGCGTCGGCCTGGGTGGTTCCGGTCTGATCGGGCTGATTCTGATGGTCGGAGGCCTGTGGCTGCTCTACCAACGAGCGCCGGTCCCGCCTGCGCTGCCACAGAGCACGTCACCGTACGTCGGCGCGGGTACCGCGTATCCAGGCACGGGATTCACGCCCGGGCCGTTCACTCCCGGATACTTCGCACCCAATCAGCCGCCCGTGTACACGCCGTACACAAAACTCCCCGACACCTACGTGCCCGAGGAACGGCCGGCCGAACAGTCACAGCAATCTCAGGCCGATCATCCGACGATCAACCTGTCGAAGGACCCGAGCGCTTCAGCCGCCGCCAATCCGACCGAGGTGATCGGCGAGGCCGCCATCACACCGCCCTCCTGGGATCCGCTCGGCGTCGCTCCGTTCGCCTGGGATCTCCCGGACCCGGCAGTCAAAGCCACGCCGCTACTGCCTTTGCCACCACGTAAGCGTCGCTCACGATGGACGCTGACGGTCCTCGGACTCGCGATCATCGTCGCCGCCGTCACCGGGGCAGCGGGCGCGGCAACCGGCAACGAGTGGTTCACTCCCGGCCGAGTCGGTGCTGTCGGACTCGCCGTCATCGCGCTCGGCCTGATCCTCGGGGCATTCTTCCGCAAGGGGTACGGCCTGCTGGTCGTCACCGGACCGCTCGTGGGTTTCGTGCTTCTCGCCTCGTTGGTCTACCCGATCGATTTCGACGCCTCGGGTGAGCAAAGATGGACTCCGGCAACCGCTTCCGAGTTGGAGCCGTCGTACTCGGGAGCCTTCGGAAGCTTCACTCTCGACCTCAACGGGGTCGAATTCACCGAGGACAAGACCATCGACGTCGCGGCGTCGTTCGGTGAGTTCGTCGTCATGGTGCCACCAACCGTCAACGTCAAGAACAGCTGCACCGTCGTCATGGGTGACGGATCCGGTTGCCTCGAGGGCGGAATACACCCGGGCCGTGATGTGACACCGGATTCGCCCACACTGACCATCAACGCCAAAGCCACGTTCGGCAGTCTGAAGGTGACGCAATCATGAGCGACTACGACGAGACCACAGAGCACGACGAGACCCGAGAATCCAAGCGCCCCTCGGCACTTCTGCTGATCGCCGGACTGGCCGCACTTCTGGTCAGTGTGTGGGCGTTGGTCGGGCCATTCTCCCTGGCGCCGGCAGCGAACATTCAATTCCGTTGGCTGTTCGTCGGTGCCGCCGTCGTGGCAGGACTACTGCTGGTGATTCTGCCGAATCGGCGCAACCGGAAGTAAAACTGCTGTGCGCCTTTATTAACCGCGGGGGGTTAATAAAGGCGCACAGTTGTTTTTACTCCCACTCGATAGTTCCCGGCGGCTTGCTCGTCACGTCGAGGACTACGCGGTTCACGTCCGCAACCTCGTTGGTGATTCGAGTCGAGATGCGCTCGAGGGTCTCGTACGGCAGACGCGTCCAGTCCGCGGTCATCGCGTCTTCACTCGAGACCGGACGCAGCACGATCGGATGACCGTACGTCCGGCCGTCACCCTGCACGCCCACGCTTCGGACGTCGGCAAGGAGAACGACCGGGCACTGCCAGATGGTTCCGTCCAAGCCTGCAGACGTAAGCTCTTCGCGCGCAATGGAATCTGCCTGACGCAAGATCTCGAGGCGATCGCGGGTGACCTCACCGATGATGCGGATACCGAGTCCGGGACCGGGGAACGGCTGGCGTCCGACGATCTCTTCGGGCAGGCCGAGTTCGCGGCCCACTGCACGGACCTCGTCCTTGAACAGCAGACGCAACGGTTCGACCAACTTGAACTGCAGGTCTTCCGGCAGCCCGCCGACATTGTGGTGGCTCTTGATGTTTGCAGTTCCCGTGCCGCCGCCCGACTCCACGACATCCGGGTAGAGCGTGCCCTGGACGAGGAAGTCGACGGTCGCACCATGAGATGCGTTCTCGCCCAGAACATCACTGACTGCGCCTTCGAAGCTGCGGATGAACTCGCGGCCGATGATCTTGCGCTTGGTCTCGGGATCGGTGACGCCTGCCAACTCACCGATGAAGGTGTCCGCGGCATCCACGGTGATCAGACGAGCGCCGGTTGCCGCGACAAAATCCTGCTCGACCTGCGTGCGCTCACCGGCTCGCATCAAACCGTGATCGACGAAGACGCATGTCAACCGGTCGCCGATTGCGCGCTGAACCAAAGCCGCAGCGACAGCGGAGTCGACGCCACCGGACAGACCGCAGATGGCGTGTCCGTCTCCGACCTGCTCGCGAACCTGCTCGATCAGCGCATCGGCGATGTTCGACGCCGTCCACGCTGCCGGAATACCGGCAATCTCGTGCAGGAAGCGGCTCAGGACCTGCTGACCGTGCGGGGAATGCAGAACCTCAGGGTGGTACTGCACACCGGCGAGCTTGCGGGCGCGGTCCTCGAACGCCGCGACGGGAGCACCGTCGCTGGTCGCGGTCACCTCGAAGCCGGAAGGCGCTTCGGTGACGGCGTCACCGTGGCTCATCCATACCGGCTGCGTCGAGGGAAGACCGTCGTGGAGCAATCCGCCGGATACCGCGATGTCGGTACGGCCGTATTCGCGGGTACCGGTCTCGGCGACGGTGCCGCCCAGGGCGCCTGCCATTGCCTGGAATCCGTAGCAGATTCCGAAAACCGGAATGTCGTGATCGAACAGTGCGGGATCAAGCTTGGGAGCACCGTCTGCGTAGACACTCGAGGGCCCACCCGAGAGCACAACAGCCAAGGGGTTCTTGGCCACGATCTCCTCGACGGTCGTGGTGTGCGGAATCACCTCCGAGTAGACCTTGGCTTCGCGAACTCGCCGTGCGATCAACTGCGCGTACTGCGCCCCGAAGTCGACGACAAGAACTGGTCTCTGCTGCTCGATATCTGCCACAGGTGCAGTCTAATCGCCGCAGCCAGCGCTTCTGCGCATGCATGGACTCAGCCCGCTACTCGGCCGAGCGAGCGCGAGGTACGTCACTACAAAGGCCGCCCCTCAGAACTGCGCGGCGACCTCGCGCGGAACTAGACCACCGTCCAGGTCAACGGCGCCCCAATCACCCGCACCTTAGCTTCGGCAATCAATTCGGCAGCATCATCGCAGGCCAGAGCCCGAAATGGACGAAGGGTGAATTTTCTGGACGTTTGACCGATTCGCCTGAACCAAACGTCCAGTAAAGGTAATCTCGCCCGTCAAGTGATCAGGATCACGATCGCAAACGGCCGGCGCCGCCGAACGGCGCTCACCTCGAGGAGGACCTGTGCGTCGATTCATACGACGACTCGCCATACCTGTCGCAGCTGTGACGGCTGCCGCCGGACTTCTAGTCCTCGGCACGCCGGCCACTGCTGACGAAGCCCCGCCGACCACTTTCACCGGCACGACCGACAACCTGATCTTCACGAAGAGTGTCATCGGGAACGCGGCAGTTCACCCAGGCGACACCGTCACGTACAAGACCGAGATCAAGCACAACGAAAGCGGCATCGAACGGTCGATCGCAAAGATCCGTGACATCCCGCCCGCAGGATTCGTCCTCGTGCCGGGCAGCGCCAAGGCCACCTACCTGGGGGTGACCAACCGGGCCACGATCAGCAACGAATCAGATGGCGGAGTCTCCGCGAAGTGCTCGAGCGGCTGCACCTTCCTGGTCGGTGGATTCGTCGTCAAGAAGAACCAACCCGTCACGCTGGAAGCGACCTACACGGTCCCCGTCGGCACAGCATTCGGGACGTACGACAGCGGCATGCTCTTCGACGTCAACGCCTTCAGCACACAGCAGGGTCTCAACCCGATCAACGTCAACGTCCAGGTAGTCGACCCGTCTGTCGCCACCGGAACCACACTGGTTGCACCGGCAACGGCGAAGGTCGGCACGCCGGTCGACCTGACCGCGACAGTTTCTCCGTCCGACGCGAGCGGCACCGTCCAGTTCAAGGACGGCGGCAACGACATCGGCTCGCCGGTCCCGGTCTCGGGCGGTAGCGCCACCCTCTCCCACACCTTCGACAGCGTCGGCGCCCACGACATCACCGCCGCGTACAACGCCGGTCCGGGATTCCACAGCTCGACCTCCGGAGTCCAGACCGTCGACGTCTCCGCGGACACCACCACCACGATCTCGGCCCCGAACGCCGCGCTGGTAGGTGACAGCATCACCGTGAGCGCTGTCGTCACACCGGCAAACGCCGTGGGCACGGTGCAGTTCAAAGACGGCGAGACCAACCTCGGCGCACCGGTGGCTGTAGTCAACGGGACGGCTTCCCTGACCCGCAGCTACGACGCTTCGGGCACCCACAGCTTCACCGCAGTGTTCACCGGCGAGGCCGGTTACGGCGATTCCGTCTCCACCGCAACCCAACTCGACGTCAGCGATCCCGACTGGGGAACCACGACCACAGTTGTCGAACCACTCACCGCTGTTGTCGGTGAACCGACCAACCTCTCGGCCACCGTCTCCCCCATCCCGAGCAGCGGAACCGTGACGTTCAAGGTCGACGGCGCCGAGGTCGGTACCGCACCGGTCGGCACGGGTGACGGCGTCGCGATCCTCCCGCACACCTTCGCATCAGCGGGCGCTGCAGCCGTGACGGCAGAGTTCTCCGGCGGAACCGGATTCATCGGCTCCACGTCCGCGTCGTTCACTGTGAACGTGACCGATCCCGAACCCGCCCGCGCCGACACCACGACGTCTCTGACCGTCAGCGGCTCGGCTCAGGTCGGAAAGGCATTGCAGCTCAAGGCCACCGTCGCACCCGGAACAGCAAACGGAATGATCCAGTTCAAGTCCGGCACGACGCCCATCGGCGCACCCGTTGCCGTCGTCAACGGCGTCGCGACACTCACGCACACCTTCGACGACGAGGGAACGTTCGGCCTCACTGCCAACTTCGTCGGCGACGCCGGTTGGAAGAACTCCGTCTCCGGCCCGACGGTCGTGCAGGTCGGCACCGCACCGACCGACGGCGGCGGCACCGGAAGCGTGGACACCGGTTCGCTCAGCGGCCTCATCCCGCTCTTCGGAAGCTAGTCCCCCACATCAGCTTTGGACACCACTCCCGTACCCAGCTCAGGAGAATCCATGTTCGTGTACTCCAGACGTCGCATCGCGGCGCCGATCGCCGCCACGGCACTCGCCAGTGGCGTCATCCTCGCGGGAATCCCCGCATCAGCGGCCCCCGTGACAACAACCTTCGGCACGAGTTGCCTGGCAACCCCGTCCGCTGTCGCCGGTCCGACCACGCAGTCACAGTCCGGCTCGGTCATCGTCGACGCACCGGAATCCATCGGCGCCGGTGAGACCTTCGAGGTCACCATCCAACCCGGCCCCATCGCCTTTCCCGGCTCCGCTTCCGGGGCGACCGTCCAGAACGTCTCCCGCATCAAGGTCGACGTCGACGTTCCTGCGAACGCCACCCTGGTGGAAGCCACCATCGTCCCCGGCACCTCGGCGGGGCTCAGCGGTGTAGCGCCGAACATCCTGCGCGTCAACGAGAACGGCAACGTCGATCCCAACGGAACGATTCTGCGTCTCTCCGGAAACAACCAGGTCATCGGAAACAGCCCCAGCTCGAGCATCAACTCCGAGGGCGGCATCGTCGTCAAGGCGACCGGCAAGAACGTCGACGGTTCCAACAATGCCGACGGCTACACGCAGTTCCAGCTCCCCCAGGTCAAGGCAGTTCTCAAGGCCGGCGATTCAGGGGACGTCGCGATGAAGGTACGCACCGGCGGCAGCGCGGGAGCGTGGAACAACGATCGCAACTTCCTCACGTTCCTCCCCAAGGCCACCCTGGTCATCACCGCCT
Organism: uncultured Rhodococcus sp.; assembly: GCF_963525155.1. Taxonomy (NCBI): domain Bacteria; kingdom Bacillati; phylum Actinomycetota; class Actinomycetes; order Mycobacteriales; family Nocardiaceae; genus Rhodococcus; species uncultured Rhodococcus sp. The sequence goes on along the minus strand of NZ_CAURKP010000039.1, from coordinate 9,559 downwards.
GGGCACCCACGCGATGCACCCCGCGTGACGCCGAGAACGGTCCGCTCAACAGCGGCGCAGGCCCCCTCGCCACGACGCGGATCATCGAGGCGGACAAGGCAACCACCACCACAGTCGTCGGACCGGCCAACGCCAAGAACGGAACTCCCGTCACCCTGTCAGCCAACGTGAGCGGCGGCGCAAACGGTGGAACCGTCCAGTTCTTCGACGGCGACAACCCACTCGAGGACGCCGTGCCGGTAACCGGAGGGTCGGCCAGCATCTCCCCGACCTTCACCGAGGACGGACCGCACTCCATCACCGCGAGCTACAGCGGAGCCCCCGGGTTCCTGGCGTCGACGTCGGCGTCGGCCAAGATCGTGACCGTCACGACCGATGCACCGCCGGACGCCGTGACCACTACCGCCACGGTTTCGCCGTCGACCGCGAAGGTCGGACAGGACGTCAACCTGACTGCCAAGGTCGATCCGCAGGGTACCGGCGGCACCGTCGATTTCATCGTCGACGGCACCGAAACGGTCAGTGCTCCGGTCGGAACCGACGGAGTTGCCGTCGCTCCGTACACCTTCACCTCGACCGGAACGCACAAGGTTGTCGCGAAGTTCACGGGCTCACCAGGATTCGCGCCGTCCGCTGCCCCGGCATTCCCGGTCAGTGTGACGACGCCGGCTCCGGCCGACGTCGAGACGACCACGGTTCTCGACGCTGTCGGAACTGTTCAGAAGAACACCCCGGTGACGCTCAAGGCAACGGTCGATCCGTCCGGCGCCACGGGCAAGGTCCAGTTCAAGGTCGGTGACACCCTCATCGGTGGACCGGTCGACGTGGTCAACGGTGTCGCAACGGTACCGGCCACCTTCTACAACTCCGGGACCTACAGTGTCACCGCCGAATTCGTGGGCGCTTCGGGCTACACGGCCTCCGCATCCGCGCCGCAGACTCTGACCGTCCCCGGCGATACGGACGGCGGGCCCGGAGGCGGGACGGGCAGCCTCGACCTCGGCACTCTGTTCGGGTCGCTAGGAGGCTGACACTCTGAAACAGAGTTGGGGGGTGTCGTCGAATCCTCGACGACACGCCCCATCTTCGTTCGCGGCGAACTATCCGGCTGCCGGCTCCGCCGGAACAGCGGTAGCTGTCTTGCCTCCGGTGATCTTCACGATCGGCAGGACCAGCGCGGCCGGAGCCGACGCCGGCACCACAGGCGACTTGGGTGCAATCGGAGCCAAACGCTCGTAGCCGCTGCCCTGGGCGGGACGCAGGTCGGTCTCCCCCTTGTTCGGCCACAGCGAGGCCGAGCGCTCGGCCTGAGCGGCAATGGTCAGCGACGGATTCACGCCGAGGTTGGCCGAGACCGCTGCGCCGTCGACGACGCTGAGCGTCGGGTAGCCGTACACGCGGTGGTACGGATCGATGACGCCGTGATCGGAATCCGACGCGATAGCGCAACCGCCGAGGAAGTGCGCCGTCAGTGGAACGTTGAAGATCTCGCCCCACGTGCCGCCCGCGACGCCGTCGATCTTCTCGGCAACTCGACGCGTCGCCTCGTTGCCCTCCGGGATCCACGTCGGGTTCGGCTGACCGTGGCCCTGCTTGCTGGTGACCTTGCGTCGACCGAACAGGCCCTTCTTCGTGTACGTGGTGATGGAGTTGTCGAGGTTCTGCATGACCAACGCGATGATCGTGCGCTCACTCCAGTCCTTGACCGTCAACATGCGCAACATCTGGTACGGATTCTTCGCAACCACACCGAGGAACTTGATCCATCGGGGCGTCTTGCCGCCGCCGTCCGTCATCAAGGTCTGCAAAAGGCCCATCGCGTTCGATCCCTTGCCGTAGCGGACCGGCTCGATGTGGGTGTCGCTGCTCGGGTGGAACGACGAGGTGATCGCCACTCCGCGGGTCAGGTCGAGTGCGGGATCGACCTTGTACTTGCCTGCGCCGACAATGGATTCGGAGTTCGTTCGAGTCAGCTCGCCGAGCTTGTCGGAGAGCTTGGGCAGCGCTCCGGTGTCCTTCATGTCGAAGAGCAGATGCTGAGTGCCCCACGTTCCGGCCGCGAGAATGACGTTCGCAGCCGTGTAGGTGCGGCGGTTCTTTCGTCCGAATGCACCGGTTCGCTCGGTGAACACGTCCCACGAACCGTCGCGAGCCTCACGAAGCCCGGACACGGTGGTCATCGGAATGATCTCGGCGCCGGCTGTCTCGGCAAGGCCCAGATAGTTCTTGAGGAGCGTGTTCTTCGCTCCGTGACGGCAGCCCGTCATGCACTCGCCACACTCGATGCAACCGGTGCGCTCGGGTCCGACGCCGCCGAAGTACGGGTCCTTCGCCTTCTTGCCAGGTTCACCGAAGTAGACGCCGACGGGCGTCTGGATGAACGTGTCGCCGACACCCATGTCATCTGCGACGGACTTCATGATCTCGTCGGCGGGCGTCATGTGCGGATTCTGGACGACGCCGAGCATCTTCTGAGCCTGCTCGTAGTACGGCGTGAGCTCGCTGCGCCAGTCGGTGATGTGCGCCCACTGCTTGTCCTGGAAGAACGGCTCCGGCGGCTGGTACAGCGTGTTGGCGTAGTTCAACGACCCGCCGCCGACGCCTGCGCCCGCGAGAATGAGGCAGTCGCGCAACAGGTGCACGCGCTGAATGCCGAAGCACCCCAGCTTCGGAGCCCAGAGGAACTTCTTGAGATCCCAACTGGTCTTCGCGAAATCTTCGTCGGCATACCGTCGGCCGGCTTCGATGACGCCGACCTTGTAGCCCTTCTCCACGAGACGAAGCGCGCTCACGCTTCCGCCGAACCCGGATCCGACGATCAGTACGTCGTAGTCCGTTGCCCGTTGCTTGCCCATCAGGACACCTCCACCGTGAACCGTAGTTACCCGCCAGTATGCACCTATCCCTTGTGACTACCACCACAAGGGGCCCCATAAGCGTAACCGCAAGTATCAGGAACGGAAGAAAGTCCTGCACAACGAACTGTGGCCCCGGTTCACGAAGAACCGGGGCCACAGAAGGGTGCAAACTACGCGCGGACTGTCAGCCCGACCTTCTGGAACTCCTTGAGATCGGAGTATCCGGCCTTCGCCATCGACCGACGGAGACCACCGACGAAGTTCAGCGAACCGTACGGATCGTCCGAAGGGCCGCTCAGAACCTGGTCCAGACTCGGACGCTCACCATAGGAAACCGGAAGAAGTGCTCCACGCGGAACCGAAGGATGAGCCGCAGCGGACGGCCAGTACCAGCCACCACCCGGCGCCTCGGCGGACACGGCCAGCGGCGTGCCCAGAACGGCAGCGTCGGCACCGCAGGCGATGGCCTTCGCCAGATCACCCGAAGTTGCGATGTCACCGTCGGCGATGACGTGGACGTAGCGTCCACCCGTCTCGTCGAGGTAGTCGCGCCTGGCTGCTGCAGCATCGGCAATGGCCGTGGCCATCGGAACGCCGATGCCCAGGACCTCACCGGTGGTGGTTGCGCCCTCGGTAGACCCGTACCCGACGATGACACCGGCAGCGCCGGTACGCATCAGGTGCAGCGCGGTGCGGTGGTCACTGACCCCACCCGCGACAACCGGAACGTCGAGTTCCGAGATGAACGTCTTGAGGTTGAGCGGTTCCTGCTCGGTGTGCACGACGTGCTCGGCCGAGATGATCGTGCCGTGGACGACCAGGAGGTCGATGCCCGCCTTGATCAGCTCCGGCGTCAGTGCGCGCGCATTCTGCGGGCTGACGCGAACGGCAGTGGTGACCCCCGAATCACGGACCTGCGCCACCGCAGCTGCCAGAAGACCGGCCTGCAGCGGAGCCGCATGCAGCTCCTGCAAGTAGCGGATGGCCGCGTCGACGCCACCGTCCTTCTCGGCGATCTCGACGAGACGCCGGAGCTTCTCCTCGACATCGGGGTGACGGCCCCACAGGCCTTCACCGTTGATGACACCGAGGCCGCCGCGCTTACCCAACTCGATCGCGAAAGTCGGCGAGACCAACGCGTCGGTGGGATGTGCGAGGACAGGAATGTCGAACCTGTAAGCGTCGAGCTGCCAAGCAGTCGACACCTCCTTCGACGAACGAGTTCGCCGGGAGGGAACGATGTTCACATCGTCCAACTCGTAGGTACGTCGGGCCGTTCGACCCATGCCGATCTCAACGAGGTCGCGCACGCGCGCCCCTTTCTCGTGTACTGGTTGCTAACGAGCGGTGTAGTTGGGTGCTTCGACAGTCATCGTGATGTCGTGCGGATGGCTTTCCTTCAAACCGGCCGCCGTGATCTGGACGAACTGAGCGTTCTGCAGGTGCTCGATCGTCGCCGACCCCGTGTATCCCATGGCAGCGCGCAGACCACCGGTGAGCTGGTGCGTCACCTGTGAGAGCGGGCCACGGAACGGAACACGTCCTTCGATGCCTTCCGGAACCAACTTGTCCTCGGAAAGCACGTCGTCCTGGAAGTACCGATCCTTGGAGTACGACTTGGCCTCGCCACGCGACTGCATCGCGCCGAGCGAACCCATTCCGCGGTAGCTCTTGAACTGCTTGCCGCCGACCAGAATCAGTTCGCCGGGCGATTCAGCGGTACCGGCCAGGAGTGAACCCAGCATGGCCGTCGACGCACCTGCGGCAAGAGCCTTCGCGATGTCACCGGAGAACTGGAGTCCACCGTCAGCGATGACGGGCACACCGAGAGGCTTGCACGCGGCAACCGCTTCCAGGATGGCGGTGACCTGAGGGGCACCGACACCGGCGATGACGCGGGTGGTGCAGATGGAACCAGGGCCGACTCCGACCTTGACGGCATCGACGCCGGCTTCGACCAGTGCCAGAGCACCCGCGCGCGTAGCGACGTTGCCACCGATGATCTGAACCCGCTCGCCCAGTTCACGCTTGAGCTTGGCGATCATGTCGAGAACGTTGGACGAATGCCCGTGCGCACTGTCCACCACGAGTACGTCCACACCGGCATCGGTGAGCGCCATCGCGCGCTGGAAGGCGTCATCGCCGGCACCGACTGCAGCGCCGACCAGCAGTCGACCGTCACGGTCCTTGGTGGCGTCGGGATGCTGCTCGGTCTTGACGAAGTCCTTGACCGTGATCAGACCGGTGAGCTTGCCGTTGCCGTCGACGATCGGCAGCTTCTCGATCTTGTGCCGACGAAGAAGGCCCAGTGCCACGTCAGCGGTGACGCCTTCCTGAGCGGTGATCAGGGGCATCTTGGTCATGATCTCCGCGACCGGGCGGTTCTGGTCGACCTCGAAACGCATGTCCCGGTTGGTGACGATGCCAACCAGCTGGCCGGCGTCGTCGGTGACAGGCAGACCCGAGATGCGGAAACGAGCGCACTTCGCATCGACCTCACCCATCGTGTCGGTCGGCTTACACGTGACGGGATCGGTCACCATGCCGGCCTCGGAACGCTTGACCGTCTCGACCTGTCCTGCCTGGACCTCAACCGACGAGTTGCGGTGCAGAACACCCATGCCGCCGGCGCGTGCCATCGCAATTGCCATGCGCGACTCGGTGACGGTGTCCATCGCAGAACTGACCAACGGAATCCGCAGACGGATGTCGCGGGTCAGTTGACTGGACGTGTCGACCTGGCTCGGGATGACGTCGGACGCAGCAGGCAACAGCAGCACGTCGTCGTATGTCAGTCCCAGCATCGCGACCTTGTTGGGGTCGTCTCCTCCGGTGTGTACATGTCCTGCAGAACTACTCATGCGGTCAGGACCCTCCATGGACCTAGATTCGCCCAGGGCGACCGCTGTAGCAGCCGCCTCGAAACGGATTACGAAAGCTGGATATCGGATAGAAGGCGCCTGCACGGAAAGAAATTCCTGGCACCTTTTCCCGGCGTTGCACACCATGGTATCGGCTCACTCAAAGGTCCGAACCATCCCACCCACGCTGCGTGTACGCGTAACAAGTGGCGCTGACCCCCCTGACCTGCGTACCGTGGTGCTGTGCGTGATCAACTGCCCCCCGGTCTGCCGCCAGATCCCTTCGCCGGCGACCCAGCTGACCCCTCCGCGGCTCTCGATGCCATCGAGCCGGGCCAACCACTCGACCCCCACGAACGCCAAGCGGTCGAGGAGGATCTCGCTGACCTCGCTGTTTACGAGGCACTCCTCGCTCACCGCGGTATCCGCGGTCTCGTAGTCTGCTGCGAGGACTGCCAACAGGATCATTACCACGACTGGGACATGCTGCGCGCAAACCTGCTGCAGCTGCTCGTGGACGGAACCGTCCGCCCTCACGAGCCTGCCTACGACCCGATGCCTGAGGCATATGTCACGTGGGACTACTGCCGTGGATACGCCGACGCGTCGATGAACGAGGCGATGCACGGCGACGGTTTCGACAGCTGAGCGAAACCTCACCCAAGCTCATACGAAAGTGGCCGACAAGCCATTGCGTGTCGGCCCCGTTCGGATGTAATCAGATCGGAACGATGCCGATCAGAGCGGGTCTCAGGGCGGCGGTGACGAGAAATCACCGGACGGCGAGGAGGCAGGCGCCAGAGACGTCGTCGTCGTGGTGGTGGTCGTTGTCGTCGTGGTTGTCGTCGGCAACGAGGTCGGAGGCGTCGAGGAAGCCGACGTCGGCGGCAACTGCAGCTGCACTCCCGGATCTGGTTTGGTCGAACTTGTCGGTTCGCCAGGTCCCTGAGGATTGAGCGGTTTGACCGAGGAGCCCGGAATTGCCGTGATCGAAGTGGTCGGGCCGGCCGGCTGACCACTCGTCGGCGGCGGCGCTACGGGTGACGTGGTCTCCTGGACCTGCGTCATCAACTTGCCCCAACGCTCGACGAGGTCGGTCTTGTCCTGCGAGTCCTTGACCGCATCGGCACGGTGAGCTGCGTTGTCCAGCACCATCTTTGCCGCAGGAATGTCTCCGGCAGCCAACAGCCGCTCGGCCTTTTCCAGCTCGGAAGTCGTGTCGATCTTCGCAACTGTCGAGTTGGCCTCGTCGGCGAAGACGACCTGCTTGACGCCCCACAGGGCATCGCCGGGCTGGGCGTCGTACGCCATCGCCGTGGCGCCACCGAAGACCACTGCTGCAACTGCTGCAGCGGCGGCGATCGGACGAACCACACGCAATCGAGAACGGGAACGTGAACGCTGACGATCGGAGAAGCCGGACGGCGTCGCTGTGATTGCAGCGATGACATCGTCCAACAACGGACCCTCGGGCATCGGAGTCGCAACGACATCGTCACGCCATTGCGAGAGGATCAACGCAAGTTCGTACTGTTCGGTGCTATCGGTTGCTACCGGCCCACCATTCGAAATGGATTCGATCAGCGCATCGTCACGCCGAACCGCAGCCAAATCCACTGGCGTACCGTCGTCGGCGAGATCACCGAGATTCGAAGCGTCATGCCCCTCGTCTCTAGCCAAAGCTCTCACCTGCTTTCGTCACTTCTTTTTTCAGTTTCGCGATCGCTCTGTGCTGAGCGACTCGTACAGCTCCGGCGGTACTACCGACGGCGACGGCCGTTTCCTCGGCCGACATCCCGACCACCAGGCGAAGTATCAAGATTTCTCGATGCTTCTCCGGAAGTGTGCCGAGAAGTTCGTGCATCTGTCTGCTGGACTCCGAATCGAGAGCTCGCTGTTCGGGACCATCATCCAGTGCTATTACATCCGGTACTTCGGAAACGGGCTCCGACTTGTTACGGGCGGAGCTTCGATGTGCGTCCGCAACCTTGTGCGCGGCAATTCCGTACACAAAGGCCATGAACGGGCGTCCCTGGTCCTGATAACGCGGCAGCGCGGTCATCACGGCCAGACAGACTTCCTGTGCGACGTCGTCAGCGGACAGGTGTCCTCTCTCGGCCGCACCCACTCGACCGCGGCAGTAGCGCACCACCATCGGTCGGATGTTCTCCAGAACCAAAGCTAGAGCTGTACGGTCGCCCTGCGCAGCAGCGGCGACCGCGGTGTCCAACTCATCGCTCGTATTTGTCATCGTCAGCGAAAATCCTGGCGTTACAGTGGCACCTCCCGAGCGGGTGTGCTCCCGCTCTCAGCGGAACCCTCTAAGAGTAACCATCCGGACCGACTGGTCTCCGCATACCTGCCCAGCAGTCGCGATATCGATACAGCTCCTTCTGGAATGTTCTCCGGAGACTTCGGTGGAGTGGTTACGACAAAGGTAGGAGTGATCCACCACGCATCGCAATCAGATCGCCGATCTCCTGGGCACTCGGTGAGGTTCTCTCACCGCTGACACCTTCGATCAACAGAGACGACGCCCAGGCCAGGGGCAGCAGGCCGTATTGCCGGCACCGCGCGAACACATCTGCTGCCATCTTCACGGCTGCGCTCGCGTCTGTTCCGGTCAGCGCGGCGCTACGCAGCAGATCCGACTTCACGCGGTGCCGCACAGACTCCGATTCCGCTGACAATTCGACGGCGCGTTCTGCGTGTCTGCCGGCACGAGCGAAGTCCCCTCCCGCCAACGCCAATTCTGCGGAGACCCATTCGATCCGAATTTCCTGCCGCCACAGCCCGCCCTCGGCATCCAGACGCGCCCGACATTGCGCCAGCAGGCGCCAGCCGAGCGGGAGCCTGCCACAGCCGAGGGCGTCTGCGGCCAGACCGGTCAGAGCGTCACAGGCAGCCTCTGGATCACCTGGCAGGCCGCCGACGATCGCCAGTGCGCGCCCGTCCCACGTGGACGCGAGTGCATGGCGTCCGCTCTGGCGAAGAAACGACGCCCTCGTGCTGGCAGACAGAGAGGCAAGAACTCGATCCGAGTGCGTCGAGAACCCGGCCGTGAGCCGATCGAGGACATCCAATGCAGCCCGCGCTCTTGCGTAGTGGCCCTGACCACCCAGCACTACTGCCGTTGTCCACCAATCTCGGGCAGAGCAAGGCGCCGGGAGGCGGTCGAGATCCGGATCCGCACCGAACGCGGCAGACTCGAGGGACCCTGGAAGTGCAGTTGTTTCGTTGGGCACAGGTGATTGAGGGCGCGCAGGTGTCGACACAGGTTGATCATCGCAGCAGCACGAGCAGACATTCGCACGACCGGCGTCACACCAACGATGCCAAAAGTCGCACGAAACACGAAAAGGCAAGTTTGTCGGAGTTAATCAGATATTCAACTGAGATTTGCCAAATGTACTCGTAATGATATTTAACGGGCATATATCCGTGACGTTAACTGCGCATTACTTATTGGACGGATGTCCTAGTTGAAACTTGGGCACTAAGTCCCGAAATGGAGTGCAACCCCGCCCACGCAATATCGGACAAATGACGCAAACCGAGCCGAATGACCGAGTGATTTCGCCGGGCGATCAGCCTCGAACATATCCCTGATCTGTAGGTTTCGCATCTCGAGCAGCCGGGCTTGCCGGCCGCCACCTCGATCGACCCAATTTCGACATCGGCGCAGAACAACGCACGAGGGGCCCGAAATGTAAATATATACTTCGTTAACTCTCGCATTTCGATATATGCCGATCGCCACTGAACGAGCCTATTGACGCGATTTACTCAGCACCCTTACGGTTAGCAAGCGTGAACGATTCAGAAGGCCCGGATAACCTC
>NZ_CAURKP010000038.1:0-37342 GCF_963525155.1 uncultured Rhodococcus sp. | reverse complement strand
CAAGATCGGCGAGACGCACGACGGCGCCTCGACGACCGACTGGATGGAGCAGGAGAAGGAGCGCGGCATCACGATCACCTCTGCCGCCGTCACCTCCTTCTGGAACGGCAACCAGATCAACATCATCGACACCCCCGGCCACGTCGACTTCACGGTCGAGGTGGAGCGGTCGCTGCGCGTGCTCGACGGCGCAGTTGCTGTCTTCGACGGTAAAGAGGGTGTCGAGCCGCAGTCCGAGCAGGTTTGGCGTCAGGCTGCCAAGTACGACGTTCCGCGCATCTGCTTCGTCAACAAGATGGACAAGATGGGCGCGGACTTCTACTTCACAGTCCAGACCATCATCGACCGCTTGGGCGCGAAGCCGCTCGTTCTCCAGTTGCCCATCGGCGCTGAGGACGACTTCGATGGCGTCGTCGACCTGGTCGAGATGCGTGCCATCACCTGGCGCGGCGTAGTTCCGACCGGTGCACTGCCGACCATCGAAGAGATCCCCGCGGACCTCGTCGAGAAGGCTGCCGAGTACCGCGAGAAGCTGCTCGAAACCGTTGCCGAGTCCGACGAAGCTCTCATGGAGAAGTACTTCGGCGGCGAAGAGCTCACGGTCGAGGAAATCAAGGGCGCCATCCGCAAGATGACGGTCGCTTCCGAGCTGTACCCGGTCATCTGTGGCTCCGCGTTCAAGAACAAGGGCGTTCAGCCCATGCTCGACGCAGTCATCGATTACCTGCCGAACCCGCTGGACATCGGCGAGGTCGTCGGCCACAAGCTCGGTGACGAAGAAGTAGAGATCACTCGCAAGCCGAGCAAGGAAGAGCCGTTCTCGGCTCTCGCCTTCAAGATCGCTGCTCACCCGTTCTTCGGCAAGCTGACCTTCGTCCGCGTGTACTCGGGTCGTATCGATCCGGGCGCTCAGGTGCTCAACGCAACCAAGGGCAAGAAGGAGCGCATCGGAAAGCTCTTCCAGATGCACGCCAACAAGGAGAACCCGGTAGACGAGGCCGTAGCCGGCCACATCTACGCGATGATCGGCCTCAAGGACACCACCACCGGTGACACCTTGTGCGATCAGGCGAGCCCCATCGTCCTCGAGTCGATGTCGTTCCCCGCGCCGGTCATCCAGGTCTCCATCGAGCCCAAGACCAAGTCCGACCAGGAGAAGCTGGGCGTCGCGATCCAGAAGCTCGCCGAAGAGGACCCGACCTTCTCGGTCGAGCTCGACGAAGAGACCGGTCAGACCGTCATCGGCGGTATGGGCGAGCTCCACCTCGACATCCTCGTCGACCGCATGCGTCGCGAGTTCAAGGTCGAGGCGAACGTCGGTAAGCCGCAGGTTGCGTACCGCGAGACCATCACCAAGAAGGTCGAGAAGCACGACTACACCCACAAGAAGCAGACGGGTGGCTCGGGCCAGTTCGCAAAGGTCATCATCGCTCTGGAGCCTTTCGTGGGCGAAGACGGTGCTACCTACGAGTTCGAGAACAAGGTCTCCGGCGGACGTATCCCGCGCGAGTACATCCCCTCCGTGGATGCCGGTGCGCAGGACGCGATGCAGTACGGTGTTCTCGCCGGCTACCCGCTCGTGAACCTGAAGCTGTCGCTGCTCGATGGTGCTTACCACGACGTCGACTCCTCGGAAATGGCGTTCAAGGTTGCCGGTTCGCAGGCACTGAAGGAAGCCGCCCGCAAGGCCGGCCCCGTCATTCTCGAGCCGCTCATGGCTGTCGAGGTCACAACGCCCGAGGAGTACATGGGCGACGTGATCGGCGACCTCAACTCCCGCCGTGGCCAGATCCAGGCCATGGAGGAACGCAGTGGTGCCCGTGTCGTGAAGGCGCTGGTTCCGCTCTCGGAGATGTTCGGTTACATCGGTGACCTGCGGTCGAAGACCCAGGGCCGAGCGAACTTCTCCATGGTGTTCGATTCCTACGCAGAGGTTCCCGCGAACGTCTCGAAGGAAATCATCGCCAAGGCGACGGGCGAGTAAGCACAGCGAGCTCCCCAGCCCGCGCCGGCAAGTAACCTCGGTTTCTTCCGGCACGAAGCACGACCTAGTAACAACCAACCGCACTGCTGCATACGGCAAGCAACAACAGTCCAGGAGGACACAAAGTGGCGAAGGCGAAGTTCGAGCGGACGAAGCCGCACGTGAACATCGGCACCATTGGTCACGTCGACCACGGCAAGACCACGACGACGGCGGCCATCACCAAGGTTCTCGCGGATGCATTCCCCGACCTGAACGAGGCTTCGGCCTTCGATCAGATCGACAAGGCTCCCGAGGAAAAGGCTCGTGGCATCACGATCAACATCTCGCATGTTGAGTACCAGACGGAAAAGCGCCACTACGCGCACGTCGATGCACCGGGTCACGCCGACTACATCAAGAACATGATCACCGGCGCAGCTCAGATGGACGGCGCTATCCTCGTCGTCGCAGCTACCGACGGCCCGATGCCCCAGACGCGCGAGCATGTCCTGCTCGCTCGCCAGGTTGGCGTTCCTTACATCCTCGTCGCCCTGAACAAGGCCGACATGGTTGACGACGACGAGATCCTCGAGCTCGTCGAGATGGAGGTCCGCGAACTGCTGGCCGCTCAGGAATTCGACGAGGAAGCCCCCGTCATTCCGATCTCGGCACTCAAGGCACTCGAGGGTGACCCGAAGTGGACGCAGTCCATTCTCGACCTGATGGCTGCTGTCGACGAGTCCATCCCGGACCCGATTCGTGAGACCGAGAAGCCCTTCCTCATGCCCGTCGAGGACGTCTTCACGATCACCGGCCGTGGCACCGTTGTCACCGGTCGTATCGAGCGTGGCGTTGTCAACGTCAACGAAGAGGTCGAGATCGTCGGCATCAAGGAAACCTCGACCAAGACCACGGTCACGGGTATCGAGATGTTCCGCAAGCTGCTCGACTCGGGCCAGGCCGGCGACAACGTCGGACTGCTCGTTCGTGGCATCAAGCGCGAAGATGTCGAGCGTGGACAGGTTGTCGTCAAGCCGGGCACCACGACTCCCCACACGGAGTTCGAGGGCCAGGCATACATCCTGTCGAAGGACGAGGGCGGCCGCCACACCCCGTTCTTCAACAACTACCGCCCGCAGTTCTACTTCCGTACCACGGACGTTACGGGCGTCGTGACGCTGCCTGAGGGCACCGAGATGGTCATGCCCGGTGACAACACCGAGATGTCCGTCAAGCTGATCCAGCCTGTCGCCATGGACGAGGGCCTGCGCTTCGCAATTCGCGAAGGCGGCCGTACGGTCGGCGCCGGCAAGGTTGCCAAGATCATCAAGTGAGACTCTTGTCTCGCTAGCTGATTCACAGCACTGAAAAGGCGCTCATTCCCTTCGGGGAGTGAGCGCCTTTTCTGTGTCTGTGATCGAGTGGCCTGTGATCGAGTGTTCGGTGATCGGGTGCCTGCGTGCTTCTTACTTACTTGTTGGCTTCCACCCGGTCGAGGTGCAGCAGAACCTGTACTGCGACGGTTGAGCCGTCGAGGCTGCGCCTGGTTGCGCCGGCGATGCGTTCGGCCGAAGCGGTGAATCCGGCGACGTCGATCGACGGATCTGCAGTGACGACAATCGACAGCGTCGGCAGTCCGCGATCGACCGTCGCTTTGCTCTTGGTGCTCCGCACGCCGGTCAGCTGAGCGAGTTCGGCCGCTACGCCGTCTGCGACGGGTCCGAGATCCACGCTGACGTCGGTACCGGATTCGTTGTGCCGCAATGTGACTGCGCTCGTACGGCGCCGGCGAAGGTTCAGGTACAACAGCCCGAAACCGGCGAAGACGCAGAGGACGAAGGTGCCCGACAGTACCCAGTGCCACCACGGCTCCTCCGGAAGGCCGAAGAGGACCTCCCGATCGAGGCGTGACACCCAGGTTCGAATCAGCGACGCGCCCGCGTCCCACGCGATGGCGTATGCGCCCGCCGCGAGGAGTGCGATTCCGACGATGAGGACGATGATCCGATCGACCGCGGAGATCCAACGGTTCACGAGGCGTCCTTTCGTCGTACTACAGTTTCTCGCACGACAACCGAAAGTTGCAGTGGCCGCTGCAGTATCGCGAGGTGGGGCCGAACCGCCGCGTCGACGGCTGCGGCAAGTTCAGCTCGATCGCCACCGGTCGATTCGATGTGGACCTTGACGTGTTTACGGTCGACGCTGGTGTGAGCCGAGCCGACGCCGGGAACGACCGCTGCGTGGCTACTGCACAGACGTGCAATGTCAGTCGGCCGCATCCACACCGTCGATGCGCTCGGGTTCCCGAGTGGGACATGGGTTTTCGCACGGCGTTTGATCGCCGACATTATCAGGACAACACCCGCGACAACGGCAGCGATCGCCACCGGAAGCAGCCACGGTTGCCAGTGCAGACGAGACGTCCACTCCACGGAGTTTCGGATCCAGGGTGCCGATTCGAAAGTTCCACGGTTGATGAACCATTCGCGCGAGACGACGAAGGCGAGTGCGAGCAGACCACACGCGATGACGACGGCCGAAACCGCGGCCGCCGGGTTCGCAGAGGGGACCCGCGGCGGAATCGGATCCGAGAGTGCCTGCTGTGCCGGGCCCTCCGCGATCTCGACGCCGGAAACACAGGAGTCGTCAGAACCCTCGGTTGCCGCGATCATCACGTTCATGTCGTGGAGGGGCAGGCCGGTCAGCGATTCGACGCTGCGACCGACTTCCGTTCGCACCCGACCGGTCAGTTCGGTGACCGAACATGGCCAGGACACAGCGAGGAACAGATTGATGGCCACGGCGTCGCTGCCCATCGAGATGTCGGCTCGCGGAAGGTCGCGCCCGGTCAGGCGGGTCAAGCCACCGGACTGGCGGACCACCCCCGGGACGTTCACCGCTGCGGCAGTGGCTATCTTGGCCATCGCCCGGTCCTTGATGACCAGTGAACCTCGTAGGCCGGGATCGTCTGCCGCGTTCGGAGTGGTCGGCTCAGCCACGGCCACGGCTTCGGAGGATCGCGCCGAGATCGAGATGTCCGTCGCGGTGTGCTCCGATCGCCATACCGGCGGCGCCGAGCAGGACGGCGAAGACGAATCCGCTGAATCCGCCCATGATTCCGGCGAGCGCGAGGAGCAGACCGACCAGCAGTCCGACGGTAGTGCTGTTCATGTCAGTTCCCTTCTCGAATGTTCGGTGCGATCTCGGTGACAGTGGAGAGCTCGGTGACTGCATCTTCAGAATTTTCGGGTGGATATCCCGCTGTCGACAAGTCTCCGACGGTCACGTTCACCGGTACGTCGACCAACCGTGCCACCACCGCTCGGACGCGTTCGGCGACGCCGCGAACGTCGGCCGGATAGTGAACGGAAATGTGTACCGCACAAGAGTTTTCGTCGACGACGACGCCGGTGATGCGGCGTCCGGGGAGGTAGGTTCCCACCTCACCGAATTGCCCGCCGTGCAGATCTGCCACTTCCGGGATCGCAAGAACTGCGTCGGCGACGACCTCGGCCGCGTCGATCTCGCGGCCGGCGTCGGCGGTACTCACTGAACCCTCGGCTTGGCTTCCGGATCGGTACTGCCGCCGCTCTCTGCATCCTCGAAGAGCATGACGTCGAAGACGGTGATGTTGACCTCGGTGACCTCGAGACCCGTCATGCTTTCGACTGCGGCAATGACGTTTCGGCGGATACCTACCGCCAATTCGTGGAGTGCGACGCCGTATTCGGCGACTATGCCGATGTCGATGGCGGCTTGTTTCTCGCCCACTTCCACCGCCACGCCCTGGGCATGGTTGACGCGGGCGCCCGGAATGCGGTCGCGAAGTGCCCCCACCGCGCGCGCGGTGCCCCCACCGACGTCGTACACGCCGTTGATCTCGCGGGTCGCGATACCGGCGATCTTGGCGACCACGGCGTCGGCGATGATCGTCTTGCCCTGGGTGCTGACTAGTTCCGCGCCACCGTCGGCGCCGAATCGGACGCTGTTCTTTTCACTGGAATCGCTGGTCATGGGGGCTCCCTGCTCATGTGTCAGTGCGTGCGTCTGAAGTACCTCCAACTGTAGTGACTGGTAGGTGGCCATGCGGGATGCACCACACCTACTCCGGCATTTGGTATGGCAGAGTCGGGGGCAAATAGTGACGGCGTTCATAGTGAGCGCTGCTAGTGACGTGGGTCGGACAGGGTGGTACGTGGTGGCACGGATAGTGATCGTGGGTGCGGGTTTGTCGGGGCTGCGGACCGTCGAGGAACTGCGACGAGCAGGCTTCGAAGGTGAATTGACGCTCGCGGGTGGGGAAACGCATCTGCCCTACGACAGGCCTCCGTTGTCGAAGGAAGTGATCCGCGGCGACAAGGACGAGACGACCTTGCGTCCGGCCGAGTTCTACGTCGAGAACAAGGTCGATCTCAAGCTCGGTTCGCCGGCAACTTCGGTGGACACGGTCGCCAAGTCGGTGGCGTTCGCCGACGGATCCAACCTGGACTACGACGAGTTGGTCATCGCGACCGGACTGACTCCGCGTCGCATCGCCGGCCTTCCGGAGTTGTCCGGAGTGCACGTTCTGCGCTCCATCGAGGAAGCGTTGGCCCTCCGCGCCGACCTTGCTCCCGGTAAGCGTGCGCTGATCGTCGGGGCCGGCTTCATCGGCTGCGAACTGGCCGCGAGCATGAAGTCTCACGGCGTCGACGTCGTGTTACTCGAACCCCAGCCGACGCCGCTGGCGTCGGTGCTCGGCCCCACCGTCGGCGCCCTCGTCGAACGTCTGCATCGGAACGAGGGCATCGACGTCCGAGTCGGTACGGGCTTGACCTCGTTGTCCGGCGACGGAGCGGTTGCCGCTGCGACCTTGAGCGACGGTTCGGAAATCCCGGTCGACGTGGTCGCGATCGGAGTCGGTTCTGTGCCGGTCACGGAATGGCTCGACGGTTCGGGGATCGAACTCGACAACGGAGTGCTCTGCGACGGCGTCGGCCGCACCAGCGCCGAACACGTCTGGGCGGTCGGTGACGTCGCGTCCTGGCAGATCGGCGATCGACGCAAGCGTGTCGAACACTGGACTAACGCTGGGGATCAGGCCAAGATCCTGGCGGGAGCGATCACTGGAACGGGTGATCCGGACGCGCCGGCGCAGGTTCCGTACTTCTGGAGCGATCAGTACGACGTCAAGATCCAGGCATTGGGGACCGTCGCAGCTACGGACACCGTTCACATCGTCAAGGACGACGGCCGAAAGTTCGTCGCCTACTACGAGCGCGACGGTGTGCTGGCAGCTGTCGTCGGTGGCGGTAGCGCGGGAGCTGTGATGAAGATGCGCGCGAAGATCGCAGCCGGCACGCCCATCTCGGACGTGTTGGAGTCCACACCGGCCTGAACGGATGAGGCAGGACCGGTTCCGAGGCGATAGATTTGTGCGGTGATCGTTGCACTCATCGACTCGGGACTGGGCCTGCTCCCTACCTCTGCGTGGCTCAGACGCCTGCGCCCGGATCTCGATCTTGTGCTGTCCCTCGATCCGGACGGCGCCCCTTGGGGACCCAAGCCCGAGCCGTGGGTCGTCGACCGGGTACTCGGTGCGGTGCGGCGGAGCCTCGATCGTGGGGCTCAGGTCATCGTTCTTCCATGCAATACCGCGAGCGTCACCGCTCTCCCACACGTCCGCGAACTGGTCGGACCGGGTGTGCCGGTCATCGGAACGGTGCCCGCGATCAAGCCCGCGGCCGCCGCGTGCGATTCAGTGGCGATCTGGGCTACCGCCGCGACGACTGCCAGCCGGTACCAAGCCGATCTGATCGAACAGTTCGGCAACGGCGCCAAAGTCGTCGGGGTGCCGTGCCACGGCCTGGCCGATTCGATAGACCTCGGTGATCGTGCAGCCGCACTTGCAGCTATCGAATCCGCAGTGACACGGACGCCGGACGACGTCGACGGCGTTGTCCTCGGCTGCACGCACTACCCACTGCTCGCGGACGAAATCGCAGCGCGGCTACCCGCCGGCGTCACACTCTTCGACAGTGCCGAAGCCGTTGCACGACAGACCCTGCGGCGGATCGACGGGCTCGGTGACGCGGGTGAAGGATCGGGAACCGTCGAGGTTTTCGTGAGCGGTCGTCCGGGCGCGCTACCGCCCAGCGCCGAAGCCTTCGACGCCGGGCGGTTGTTGGGCGCGATCAAAGCCTGATCCAACCTGTATTCAGCCATTCATCAACGGGCGGCTACGCCGCTCCGTCAATGGGCGGCTACTCCGCCGTGACCCCCGTGATGCATCCGCGCACTCATCACCGGCATCGCACTCACCGCGACCACAACGGTCAGGACCCCGACCACCCAGGCCGTCCACGACGCACCGCGTAGAGCGTCGAAGCTCATGACCCAGGGTGAAATGAACATCAAGACGCCGAAAACGCCCATCGCGTAATCCGCCATGGCCATGTCCGGACGTGCCATGTGCGCCAGACCCGACAGTGCAACCAGGACACCCAGGACGACGAGTGACCACATTGCCCGATCGGTGGTGTCGAGCCACATCGGCGAGAGAGCCGCAAAGACGCCGAGAACCACCGCGACGGCATCTTGCATTCGATTCCACGACTTCATGACGAGACCTCCAAAGACGAGAGTGTGTCCACCTGTAGTACACGCCCGCGGCAGATCGAGATCAACTCTCCGCCAATTGCATTCGCGTTGCAGTTAGAGGCGATGTGGAGGCTCGAATATCAAGATTTGTGACTATTCGTCCGGATTGCCACGAGCCCGCGCGGAGCGCTGGCCGCGATATGTCCCGAGAGTGCCATGAGGGTGAGAGTGGTGAATGCGATAGCGGCGGTGATCATAGGTGGTCCTTTCACTGACTGTCCTCGAGTGTCGTCTGCCGACCTGTGGCCGAGCAGGGCACACGGTGTGAGGACGCTGAGAGAATCGAAGAGTCCGCACAGACGACCCGTGAGAAGGTTCTGGGGTGACGCAATCGAGTGCCCAGGACGTGATCGAACAGTTGGCCGACCTCGCGGATCCCGCGGATGCCGTCCAGCTACAGAAGTTCTTCAAGACAGCGCCGGGGGAGTACGGCGAGGGTGACGTCTTCATCGGCGTGCGAGTACCGAAGACGCGTTCGGTGGTGAAGAAGCACGTCGGTCTCGAGTTGCCTCAGGTACGCCTCCTTCTCGACAGCGACGTCCACGAGCATCGCTTGGCCGGTCTGTTGATCCTGGTTGCTCGATTCGAAAAGGTCAGTCGCCCAAAATTTTTCGACGACGAGAGTCGCGCCCGCATCGCCGACTTCTATCTCAGCGCTGTCGAGGACGGGCGGGTGAACAATTGGGATCTCGTGGATTCGTCCGCCGGACAGATCCTCGGCGGCTGGCTGTACGACCGAGATCGCCGGCTGATCTTCGAGCTTTCCGATTCGGGTGACCTGTGGCGACGACGGGTGGCGCTGCTGACGACGTACGGATTCATCACTCGCGGCGACGGGTCGACCACGCTCGAGCTTGCCGCGCAGGTGCTGGGTGATCGACGAGACCTGACCCAGAAAGCGATGGGCTGGATGCTCCGCGAGGTGGGCAAGCGGGTGGACCGGGATTCGTTGACCGGTTTCCTCGCGAAGAATGCAGCAGACATGGGACGCACGGCGCTGAGCTACGCGTGCGAACACCTGACCGCAGACGAGCGAGCGCACTTCCGGGCGGCCCGCTAGCGAAGTACCGCTCGGTAGGTTGTGGGACGATTCTCGGTATGCCCGCCACCCGTGTCGAGGCGTCTCGAATTGTGACGATCGGTTCACTGATCGCTGCCGGCGTCGCAGCTCTGTGTTATCTCGTGTACTCCGTTCGAGCCGTCGAACCCGTTGATTTTCTCGTCTACCGCTACGCTGCCCAGGCGTTCGCAGCGGGATCGAACATCTACGAGGGCAATTTGTCCGGCCCGTTGATCGTCGACGAGGGTATGCCGTTCACCTACACCCCGTTCGCGGTGATCTTCCTCTGGCCGACTGTCCTCTTCGACTGGTGGACTGCCTATCTGCTGTGGTCGGGATTGTGCATCGCGGCGTTGGTGTGGACGGTTGCGAGGTTCACTCCCGCTCGCGTCCCCAAGCGGCCGCTCGTCATGGCGGCATTGGTCCTGGCCGTGTCGGTGACCCCCATCGTCAGTGCGCACATCTCATTCGGCCAGGTGAACTTGGTGCTGATGGTGCTCGTACTGCTCGACGTGACTCGCCGAGAGGATTCGAGATTCGGCCGGTGGTTTCCGCGAGGACTGCTGATTGGCGTCGCGGCCGCGATCAAGCTGACTCCGGCTCTCTTCATCGTCTACTTCGTCGTCACGAAGCAGTGGCGACTCGCGATCTGGAGTTCGATCGGATTTGCCGCGGCGACCGCCGTCGCAGCAGTGGTGGACCCGGCCGTCAGCTGGACCTTCTGGTCGGACGTCGTCTGGAACCTCAGCGACCGGGTGGATTTGAGCGGGCAGGCGATCGCGAGTGCCGGCAACAGTTCGCTGCAGGGCGGACTTGCTGCGCTGGGCCCATGGACAGCGTCTCTGGCGATGCCGTCGACCGTGCTGTGCGCGGGGGTAGCGCTATGGATCGCCCGAGATGTCTATCGCGTCGGGCGAGCGGTCGATGCGGCGTTGGTGATCGGATTGAGCGCGCCGATTCTTTCGCCGATCAGCTGGATTCACCACTGGGTGTATCTCGTGCCTGCTGCCGTCACGGTTCTCTTTCGGCTTCGATCGCCGCTGCAGTTCGGTGCGGCCGCTCTGGGGTTGGCCATCGTCTACTGCGGGCCGAGTATGGGACAGCAGTTCATCGAGACGTCGCCGCTCCTGCTGCCGTTCGGGTTGCTCCTTCGTGAGGGCTTCCTGATCGTGACCCTGGTGCTGATTCTTGCGCTGTGGCGGTTGCCCACAACGGCGCCTGCGTGGGTTTCGCGGCGGGACTCGGAAGATGACTCGGGAGCCTCCGAACATGACAAAGCCCCCGATTCCGCAGGGAATCAGGGGCCGTCATGCATCGAAGCAGGGTTCAGAACTCGATCTTCAGGTGATCGGTGATCGGCTTCGCCTGGCAACCGAGGATGTAGCCGTTCGCCACGTCCTCGGCGTCGAGGATCTCGGAGTTGTCCATCTGAACTTCGCCTTCGGTGACGGTGCAGGCACACGACCCGCACTCGCCTTCCTGGCAGGAGTACGGCACGTCGAGGCCCTTGGCGAGCATGATGTCGACGAGCGTCTGCTTGCGCGGCCAGACGAGGGTGTGGGTTTCACCGTCCAGTTCGACCTCGACGGTTGCGGCGTCGGCTGCTTCCTCGTCGGAGACCTCGGCTACCTCGACGTCACGGAACGGGTCACCCGCGAGTGAATTGAAGACCTCGGCGTGAACCTGCGTGCGGGGCATGCCGGCCTCTGCCAGTGCCTTGTGGACGGCGTCCATGAAGGGGCCCGGACCGCACATGAAGGCCTCGTACGCGACAAATGGCTTGGCCAGTGTCGCCAACTGTGAGACGGCGGGGAGTCCCTGCACGGTTTCGATCCAGTGGACAACGGTGAGGCGGCCGGGGTGTTGCGCTGCCAATTCGCGAAGTTCGGCGCCGAAGATGACGGACTTCTCGTCGCGATTCGCGTAGATGAGCACGACGTTGCCGCTGCCCTGCGTGAGGGCGGACTTGAGGATCGAGATCACCGGAGTGATACCGCTGCCTGCACCGAAGAGCAGGAAGTCGTGATCGAGCGACTTGGGCGTGAAGACACCTGACGGCGGCAGCACTTCGATCGTGTCGCCGACCTGGAGCTTGTCGCACAACCAGTTGGAGCCGTAGCCGTCGACGGTTCGCTTGACGGTCACCTTGGGGGCGTCGTCGGTGAAGGGTGAACTGGCCAGCGAGTAGCAGCGTGCGACCGAGCCGGTCTGATCACTCGGGATGCGCAGGGTCAGGAATTGACCTGGCTTGTAGTCGAACTTGTCCTTCAGTTCTGCGGGAATCTCGAACACCAGCGACCGGGCGTCGGAAGTCTCTTCGATGACTCCGGACACGGTGAGTACCGCCGATCGCGAGCTGTGCGGTACCTCGACTGTCGTCATCGCGAAGCTAGTCCTCTCGTGAAGCTGGGTAAAGCGCAGGTCAGTGAAGTGCAACATCTAGAACGTGTTCTAGTTCAATGTTAGCAGTGATGAAAAGCTACTGGGGATCGTAGTCGCCGAGCAACACGTTCCCGATCAGCGGGAACCACGGCGGTCTGATCCAGCCGTCCTGGCAGTCCGGGGTGGCGTCGACCTGCCCGAACGGGCGGTTCGTGAGCGGCGTCCGGGCGGTTGAGCTGCCGAAGTCTGTGCACGGGCTGTTTGTCGGTACACAGTGGGAACCAGGTGAGACGCCGGTCACAAAGAATCGGCTCGAATCCCTCCCGCAGTCACATTCGTGCACATCCCTGAGGAGATACCGATGGCTATCGAGCTCAACCAGATCTGGGACTTTCCCATCAAGGAGTTCCACCCCTTCCCTCGCGCCCTGATGGGTGTGGGCGCTCACGACATCATCGGGGTGGAGGCCAAGAACCTCGGCTTCAAGCGCACCCTTCTGATGACGACCGGTCTGCGCGGTTCGGGCATCATCGAGGAACTCGTCGGCAAGATCGAGTACCAGGGTGTCGAGGTCGTGCTCTACGACAAGGTCGAGTCGAATCCCAAGGACTACAACGTCATGGAGGCCGCGGCTCTCTACCAGAAGGAGAAGTGCGACTCGATCATCTCGATCGGCGGTGGTTCGAGCCACGACGCCGCCAAGGGCGCTCGCGTCGTGATCGCACACGACGGTCGCAACATCAACGAGTTCGAGGGCTTCGCCAAGTCCACCAACAAGGAGAACCCGCCCCATATCGCCGTATCCACCACGGCCGGAACGGGTTCCGAGACGTCGTGGGCGTACGTGATCACCGACACGTCGGACATGAACAACCCGCACAAGTGGGTGGGCTTCGACGAGGCGACCATCGTCACCCTGGCGATCGACGATCCGCTGCTCTACTACACCTGCCCTCAGCATTTCACCGCGTACTGCGGCTTCGACGTACTCGCGCACGGCAGTGAGCCTTTCGTGTCTCGTCTCGATTTCGCGCCTTCGCTCGGTAACGCGATCTACTCGGTCGAGTTGGTCGCGAAGAACCTGCGCGAGGCCGTCTTCGAGCCGCGCAACCTCAAGGCCCGCGAGGGAATGATGAACGCGCAGTACATTGCCGGGCAGGCCTTCAACTCCGGTGGCCTCGGCATCGTTCACTCGATCTCGCACGCGGTCAGTGCCTTCTTCGACAGCCACCACGGTTTGAACAACGCCATCGCGTTGCCGCGTGTGTGGGAGTACAACCTGCCTTCGCGCTATGAGCGCTACGCCCAGTTGGCCGGCGCACTCGGTGTCGACACTCGCAACCTCACCACAGTTCAGGCCGCGGATGCTGCCGTCGAGGCTGCCATCCGTCTGGCCAAGGACGTCGGTATCCCCGACAACTTCGGTCAGGTTCGCACCGACTCGTACGCGAAGAACCAGATGAACACCAAGAAGTACGAGGGCCGTGGTGATGTCATCAAGGGTGACGAGAAGACTGTGCGCGCCATCTCCGAGCACATTCAGGACGACTGGTGCACCCCGGGCAATCCCCGTGAGGTCACCGTGGAGTCGATGATCCCGGTTGTCGATCACGCGATCAACAAGTCGTACTTCTAGCAGGGCCTTCGGCCCCGTGCGCCTTTTTGGTAGCCCGCACTACCAAAAAGGCGCACATGGGCTGTGCCCCTATCGAAAGGTATTCCATGTCCGGTCGCAGTTTCTCCAGCGGAATCGAAGTGAAAGATGCTCTGCGAGAGCAGGACTACATTGCCGATGACGAGTTCGCGGTAGTCGTTCATCTGGCGACGGCGCTGGGGCGTCCGCTCCTGCTCGAAGGTCCGGCCGGTGTCGGCAAGACGGAACTGGCGAAGTCTCTGGCTGCGATCGGCGGCCGCAAACTGGTGCGATTGCAGTGCTACGAAGGGCTGGACGACAATCGCGCCCTGTACGAATGGGACTACGCGAAGCAACTCCTGCACGTGCAGATGCTCCGCGACCGGATCAGCGATCAGGTTTCCGAATTCGACAGCGTCGCCGAAGCGTCCAAGTTTCTGGCCGATCAGGATTTCGGTTTGTACTCCGAGAACTTCCTGTCCGTACGGCCGCTGCTCGAAGCAATCCTCTCACCCGATCCGGTAGTACTTCTGGTCGACGAGGTGGACCGCACCGAGGAGTCGATGGAAGCACTGCTCCTGGAGATTCTCGCCGAACAGCAGGTCACCATTCCCGAGGTCGGTACGTTCGTTGCCCGCTCGCAGCCCTGGGTCATTCTGACGTCCAACGACACCCGCGAGCTCTCGCCCGCACTCAAGCGTCGATGTCTGCATTACCATCTCGGCTATCCGACGTCGGAGCGTGAACGCGAGATCGTCACGGCCCGAGCGCCGGAGGTGGATTCGGCTACGGCCACCGAGGTCGTCGAATTGGCTCGCATCCTGCGTGACCTCCCGCTGCGCAAGAGTCCGTCCATCTCGGAGGTCATCGACGCGGCCAGGGCGGCAACAGTGCTCGCGGCCGGCGGATTCGACACCGCTTCCGACGCCAAGGTGCGCGACATCCTGCTCACGGCGTTGCTCAAGTACTCGTCCGATGTGACGCTGGCCAAGGAACGATTCGACGGAAAGCGTCTCGAATCACCGTCGCGTGACGGCGGCGAGCCGATCGAGCGGTCCACGGTGGCAAGCAAACCCGCCAACACGACGACGGCCGTGTTCCGGGGCACGGGTGGGCGTGACCCACATCAACAGGGAATCCGCGGCGGCAGCGGAATCCGTTCGACGCGATGACGACGCTCGGTGGCCTTGCTGTGTGGCAACCGTCGTTTGTTCTCGACGTGGTGTCCGCGAGTTTCGGCCGATTGCTGAGGGCGGCCGGAGTTTCCGCGTCACCGGCCGAGGTCATCGAAGTTCGGCGTGTTCTCGCGATGGTCGGCGCTTCGGATCGTGAGACGTTGCGAGCATGTCTTCGGGCAGTGTGCGCCAAGTACTCTCACGAGCAGGCCGGTTTCGATCGGGCGTTCGACGCGCTGTTCCGGCCTGCCGCAGGCAAAGCGCACGGCGAGCGGATGGGTTCGCGCGCCGAGGTGGCGGACGGTCTACCTACCGCGCTGGGGATCGACGAGGATCAAGAAGTTGGTCGGTACGCCGAGTACAACGAGCGTGCGGCCGAGGTCGGCGACTACTTCGACACTCCGGAAGCGGAGAAGGGCTTCAACCCGCACAAGGACGACGACGATGTGTCGATGACGTCGAGCGATGCGGAACTGTCGGTCGATACCGGTTCGGAGACCGGTCGACGCGGAGTCAGTTACACGGTCGACGTGGACCGTGCAGCATCGGCGGTGGTCGGTGACCTGAGCACCAGTGTTGCTGCAGCAGTGATCGGCTCGTTGTCATGGGACGATCCGACGTCGATCCTCGCCTGGTTGGATGCCTACGACCCGAGCAAAGCGTATGCAGATGTCTCCGACGACGGGCCGTTGACGCAAGCACAATTGAACCGGCTCGTCGAGGCGGTCGAAGCGTTCGTGCAAGCACTCTCGGCCGCTGCACTCGCCGAAACCGCTCCCGATGCGCCCGACAGTGAATCTGCCGCGGGCGCAACGCACAACGACATCGAACTCGCGTGCCACGAAGTGCTTCGGCGAATGAGAGGACCGTCCAGACCTCGGCCCCGTGAGCGCTCTCGTGGGCATCTCGACATGCGGCGCACGGTGCGTTCGAGCCTGCGCACCGACGGGATACCCTTCCATCTTGTCGTGAAAGCTCCTCGCCCCGATCGTGTTCGACTACTTCTCATCGCCGACGTGTCGCTGTCCGTGCGCCCCATCACCGCGTTCACTCTGCGCTTGGCTCAGGCAATGCATCGCCGGGCAGATCGTTGTGAAGTCCTCGCCTTCGTCGATCGTCCGGTCGACGTGACCGACACCCTTCTCGCCAGTAGTGGTGACGGCGCACTGGCCGCGGTACTCGCGCACCCGGGTCTGGATCTGGAAGCCAGCAGCGATTACGGGCGGGTGCTCACAGAATTGTTGGACGAGCACGGAAACACCTTGAACTCACGGACGTCTGTCATCATCGTGGGCGACGGTCGGTGCAACGGGTTGCCCCCGCAGGCGGACAAGCTCGAGGAACTCCGCCGAAAGGTCCACCGTCTGGCATGGATCACGCCTGAACCGCAGCGTTACTGGAACCAGGCATCGTGCGCGATGCCGGAGTATTCGGAGATCTGCGACGAGGTTGTTGTTGCCCGAGATGCCGCGCAACTGATGGCAAAGGCCGCCGAGCTGGGGCACGCACTTCGCTGATGTCAGTGCACTTCACCGATGCCACTGCGCGATCTGTCGTGAACTAGTTTGATCTCATGTCCGAAATCAGGGGATCGATCTGGCGACCGATCGCGGCGCTGACAGTGCTCGGCGCCGTGTGTGGGGTTGTGGCGCTCGGCGTGTTTCAGTGGTGGTGGAAGTCGTTGGCGTCACCGCACATTCTCACCGGAGGATCCTATCGGGAGCCGTTTTCCGAACCGACATACACCGGACCCATATTCATGGACATCTTTCCGGCAGAACCTGCCCCGTGGCTGTACTCGGGACTGGTCCTCGGACCGACGGCGGTCGGCTTGCTCGCCGGGATCGTGTTCGTGGTGTTCGTCCGGTGTAATCGTGCGCAGAACCGCACGATTGCACCGGACGAATCATCAGAGCGCTAGCAACGCGCGCGAGCGCAGGCGAGGGTCTGCCAACGGACGTAGCGCCAAGCGCAGCAAGACCAAGACGTTGTCGTCGCCGGCAATCCTGTTGACTTTCAACGTATTGCACTCGACACACTGGTGAACGAGCATCCATTCACCGTCTTGCCGGACCGACAGGCAGAGCGCCGCCATGGCACCTCGGCACTGTTGTGCTCGGTCGCCCGGAACGCGACCGTCCACGTGGCGGCTGGCCAGACAGTTCGGGCAGTGGTTCCGATGAGCGGTACCCGGCGCCGCAGTGGAGATGTCCAAACGGCATGTGAGACAACGGAAGCTCGATCCTTGTTCTCCGCCGATTCCGTGCAGTACGTGCTTGGCCCGTTGCGGTGCCCGCCGCGGGCGGGTGCTGGGATTCCTACGTGGCATCTGATTCCCCCTCACAATTCGCCGAAGGCTTCGAGCGGGAAGGGCGGTTGCGCGAGCGGCCGCACTGCCATTCTCATCAACAACAACTGGTTGTCGTCTCGGCTGACGGGGTTGGAGGTGAGCTCGAGGCACTGTGCGCAGCGGTGGATGATCATCCAATCGCCACTGCGCAGTACTGCGATCGAAATGGGAGCCATCCGCATTCCGCAGTCCGACGGTCCACCTTCCACCTGGTCGAACAGGTGTCGGGAATGCAGGCAACTGGGGCAGTGGTTTCGGCGATCACCATCGGGGCCGTAGGTCATGACTGTGAGTCCGCACTGAATGCACGAGAAGGTGTCGGTTTTCGAGATGGAATTGTGTGATTGAGGCACTGGAGAACTCCTAGCTGAGTGAACAAAGCAGTAGGAGCAGGCCGAGGGGGCCTCGCGGCTGTCAGTCCGACGTTTGGAGGATCAGCATGTGACCCTCGAGGTTGCCGGCAGTGCAGGGGCGGGAGGCGCGCTCGGCGCGGGCTGGGTCATAAACACCTTCTGAATCGGTTCTACGGGCCACTCTGGCCGCAACCGAAAGTACAGCGGGACCTTCTCGCCGCGCCATTCATTTTCCCGAGACGCCTTACCTGCCCGAACGGGTAGGTAAGCGCCTCTCCTTCGGTGGGTGTGCCCCGACTGCTGTCCGCGTAGGCTCGGGGCCAGCGATTGTAAGGTGGATCACACCAGTTTGTGCACGTGGGAGTTGATGCGCTGAGAGCGACGGATGCGAAATCCCGACCGGAGATCTCAGAGCAGCGAGAGGAGAGTGGGGTCGTGTCCGTGGCATACCCGGATGCTGTGAACCACGGTGTTCATCGCCGCGGCACTGCTGCTCGACTGGTCAAATTTCACGCCCCCGAGATCGTCTTCGGTATCGGTTCCCTGGTCGAGGCAGCACACGCGACTCTGAGGTTCGGCGGGTTCCGACCATTCCTGGTCACCGATCCCGGTCTGATCGACGCGGGATGGGTCAGCGAACTCGAAGACCATCTCACGGAGCAGGGATTGACGGCGACGGTGTGGTCAGGGCTGACGCCCAATCCCAAGGACTTCGAGATCGCGGCCGGTTTCGAGGTGTACCAGGAAGGTGAGTGTGACGTCATCATCGCGCTCGGCGGCGGTTCCGTCATCGACGCGGCTAAGGGTGTAGCCGTCCTCGCTGCCAACGGTGGCAACATACTCGACTACGAGGGGGTAGATCAGGCGACCAAACCGATCCCGCCGTTGGTGATGGTTCCCACCACGTCCGGCACGGGCGCGGACGTGTCGCAGTTCTGCATCGTCACGGACACGACCCGCGGCACCAAGATCACCATCATCGGCCGGGCGCTGGTGCCAGATGTGACGGTCATCGATCCGCGGTTGCTCACGACGATGCCCGAGTGGCTCAATGCGGCAACAGGATTGGACGCATTGACGCACGGAATCGAAGCCTTCGTCTCACTGGCGCACAATCCGTTGACCGATCATCACGCGCTCCGCGCGGTCGGCCTCGTGACCGAGAATCTGGTGCACACGATCCAGGACCCGATGGAGATGGAAGCTCGATCGGTGATGGCGCAGGCGAGCCTCGAGGCCGGGTTGGCGTTCACCAACGCGATACTCGGAGCCGCGCACGCCATGAGCCATCAGGTGGGCGGCATGCTCGACCTTCCGCACGGCGTCATCAACGGAATTCTCTTGCCCCACGTCATCCGGTTCAATTCCACCACGGACGCCGCCCCCTTTGTCGCCATCGCTGCGGCACTGAGTCTTCCCGAGCAACGCGGCACCCCGGAGGAAGCAGCGCTGGCGGTGGCCGACCGGGTCGAGCGTCTCGCCCGGGAGGTCGGTGTGCCGAAGGGGCTGGGGGAGTTGGGTGTTCGCGAGGAAGACCTGAGTAGGCTCGCCAGCTTCGCGTTGCTCGACGCCTGCATGTCCACCAATCCCAGGGAAGCGACGCAGGAACAGATGGTGGCGTTGTTCCGAGGTGCCTTGTGAAGATGGACGCTGTGAAGATGGACGCTGTGAAGAGGGACGCTGTGAATTGGTGCAGGCGATGACCGCGGACCTGTCCCGGCTCACCGGATTACGATCGGGTAAGAGTTCGTTCTACCCGCAGTATCGCGGTGCGGCCGAGCGCCTCGAACGCGTCGTGCATGCCTTGGAGTTGATCTCGCGGGCTTTGGTGCGCACCGTCGAGGGGCCGGAAACCCTCGTCTGCGCGGTCGCGGAAGCTGCCCGTGCGCATCTGAGTGCCAACTGGATTGTCTTCGCCTTGGCTGACGGAACATTGCCCGACGCCGGACCGCGGCGACTGGTTCTCGGCCCGGACGCCACCCCTTTTCTGGTCGACAACGTCGAGGGACCGCCACTTCCGGAGGATGTCGTCGAATGCCTCGACGACATCCGGTACGGGAGAATCGAATCCAACTCGGTGATCGACGCGCACTACGCGTTTGTGCCGATCGTGCTCGGTGGCGGCGTGGTAGGTGCCTTTGCAGCCTGGACGCCGGCCAACCGAACCCTCGACACGACGGACGGAGCCGTGCTCAGCATTCTGGCCAGCCAGACTGCTGTGGCTCTGCAGAATTCGGCGCTCTATCAGCGCGGACAACTACTGCTCGAGCGTGCCGAAGATGCGTATGCGGAGGCCAATCGTACTGCAGCCGACCTTGCGGTGCGCAACAGCGAATTGGAGTCCACTCAGCGTCAACTCGGAGTGGCGCACCGGCACCAAGTGGTCGACGACGAACGTCACCGGATCGCCCGCGAACTGCACGACAGTGTGACACAGGCGGTGTTGTCGGCGGGCATGCAGATCGAGGTCTGCCGGAGCGACATCCCGGAGGCTGAACGCAGTGAAAGACTGGACTTGGCAAAGGATTTGACCAGGAGGGCGGTCGAGCAGCTTCGTTCGGCGATCTACGCGCTCAATCATTCCTCGGACGCGGACCGGACGTCGTTGCCCGAGATGCTCGAGCAGCTCGGCGTGGTTCACATGCCGGACGAGTTGGCGGTCAGCGTTCGCGTCGGCGGTACCCCGACCGAACTTCCGGGCGATGCCGAACACGCTCTTCTCCGGATCGCTGGGGAAGCGCTTTTCAATGCAGCGGTCCATGCTCACGCGAATCGGGCGGTGCTACGTCTGACCTATCGGGCGGACTCCGTGTTGCTGTCGGTCTCCGACGACGGTGACGGCGACCCTGCGCGAATGCGTCTGATCCTCAAACTCGCAGCCACCAACGACGTCGACGGCCGCCATCGCGGTCTCGCGAACATGCAGGCGCGAACACTCGAGTTGGGTGGTGCGCTCGAAGTACGGCGCGCGCGGATCGGTGGGATTCAGATTCTCGTGCGACTACCACTGCCGTTCGACTCGGGCATGGAAAACCTTTGCTCCACAACTGAAATCGAGAGCGAGGAATCATGACCACTGCGCGTCCCGTCATCACCCGCGGAGCATCGCCGGTTCAGGGATTGGTTCGAATCGTCCTGGTCGACGACCATGCAATTCTGCGGCAAGGGCTCCGCTCGGTTCTCGAGCGCGAAAGCGATCTCGAGATCGTGGGGGAGGCGTCGTCCCTCGCCGAGGCACTCGCCGTGGTCGACAAGGTCGGCCCGGACATCGTCCTGATGGATCTCAAACTCTCCGCCAGTTCCGACTACGAGGGACTGACCCTGTGTGGCCAGCTGTCCTCGGCGCATCCCGGCCTCGGACTGTTGGTTCTCACCACGTTTCTCGACGATCAACTGGTGGTGCGAGCGGTGCACGCGGGTGCTCGCGGCTATGTCGTCAAAGACGTCGACACCACCGAATTGGTGCGTGCGATCAGGGCGGTCTCGCGGGGTGAGAGTGCGTTCGATTCGCGCAGCGCGTCAGCTGTCGTGCGATCGCTCAACGGGCAGTCGTCGTCGAAAGAACGATTGACCGATCGCGAACTCGAAGTGCTCAGACTCCTCGCAAACGGCTTGTCCAACATCAAGATCGGTGAGAGATTGTTCATCTCACCGACCACCGTCAAGTTTCACGTCAGCAACATCATGCGCAAACTCGAGGTGAGCCGTCGAGCAGAGGCCGTCTACGCCGCGAGTAAGCAAGGTCTGATCTAGCTCCGCTCGGAGACCGTCCAGGCGCGCAGCGCTTGATGCTGTACGAGGAGCACGCTCGAACGAGTTGTGCGCAGAGTCGACGCGGTCATCTCGGCAGTCAGACCCACTGCGATTCGTAGTACCAGAACCTCACGTTGGTCGTCGGTCAGGCGACGCGGGCGTTTGAATTGTCCGTCGATGTTGCGTGACTGGGGAATTGACGCAATTCGTCGAGAGGCCAACTCGTACGCGAAGGTCTCGATGCGTGTGTCGGCCGAGATCGTGTCGGACATTCGTGTGACGACGTCCAGGGTGCATTGGTGGGCGAGATCGTCGGCGAACGTCGCGACGGGCGTCCCGAGGAGTCTGGCGCGATAGTAGAGAACGACGCGAGGGTGCAACCGGGCCAGTAGTTTCGACAGTGCATGGTGATCACCGGCGAATGCCTCGGCGGCGGTGCGATTCAGGGAAATCGATCGTTCACAGGTTTCGGGTGAAGCGGTACGCGCGAAGGGTGGAGTCGGTGAAGTGTTCGCGCCCCTGATCGACAGCTTCATCAGCAACTCCTCGATTACACCGCACCTGACCATGCTGGAACGAGAATTGAGGTACCCCGCCGAAATTGCGGGTAAACCTGAAGCTACCTGCCAGGTGTCCGGTCTTTTCGCCGGGAGCGCCAGTCCGCGAGCATTCGCGGCATTTCCGCGGCCATGAAGTCGAAGAAGTCGCGCAGATCTGCCATTCGATCGCCGGCTGTGGTTCCTTCACCGAGGACTCGTATGCCCTCGTCCGCAACTGCCGAGACCTGGTAGAGCGAGGACTGTTTCGTGACAAACGCGTCGGCCCACATGTCGACGCTGACGCAGTAGTGCTGACGCCGCGATCCGGGGACGGCCACACGCTCGATCAATCCGACTTGCTGGAGGTATCTGACGGCTCCGGAAATGGCGGCGGGGCTCACTCCCAACCGAGATCCGAGATCTCCTGGCGTGGACGAGGGTGTCTCGCTGGTCATCAACGCGGCCCAGATGCGGGCGGGCATCGGCGGAAAACCCATGTCGCTCAGTACGAGTGAGAGTCGCTCGACATAGTGTCGGCTCTCGTCCGGTGCAACGGTGTGGCTGGTGTCGGTCATCGGAACCCTTCGATCTTTCCGTCTTTTCTATCTTCACACATTTGTGAAATCGGCGTACGGTCAAATTCATGGGTGCGGCAATTTCAGTAAAAAGCCTCGTCAAGACCTTCGGTACCACCCGCGCGCTGGACGGCCTCGACCTCGACGTCTCGACGGGTGAAGTGCACGGATTCCTGGGGCCGAACGGTTCCGGAAAGTCCACCACTATTCGGGTGCTCCTCGGCCTGCTCCGCTCGGACTCCGGAGACGCAACCGTTCTCGGCGGCGATCCGTGGCGAGACGCTGTTACTTTGCATCGACGTCTCGCCTATGTGCCTGGCGACGTGAATCTGTGGCCCAACCTCACCGGCGGTGAGGCTATCGATCTGTTGGCGGGCCTGCGCGGTGGCCTGGACCGAAAACGCCGCAGCGAGTTGCTCGATCGCTTCGAATTGGACCCGACCAAGAAGGCGCGCACGTACTCGAAAGGTAACCGGCAGAAGGTTGCACTCGTGGCCGCGTTCTCGTCCGACGTCGACCTGTACGTCCTCGACGAACCCACATCGGGGCTCGACCCGTTGATGGAGGCGGTATTCCAGGACTGCGTCGAGGAGGTGGCTCACGCCGGAAAGACGGTACTGCTGTCGAGCCATATCCTCGCCGAGGTCGAAGCGCTGTGCGATCGCGTGAGCATCATCCGCGACGGGCGAACGGTGGAAGAGGGAACACTGTCCGAACTCAGGCATCTCACGCGCACGTCCGTCGCGGCGGAGACGCAGCGTCCGATCGGTGGACTCGACGGACTCGGCGGTGTCCACGACGCGGTGATCGACGGTAACCACGTCACCTGCGAAGTCGACAGCGCGCAACTCGGACCACTCATGACGTACTTGGTCGGATTCGGAATCGTGGCGCTCACTTCCACTCCGCCGACTCTCGAAGAACTTTTCTTGCGGCACTACGGTGACGAACGGGCCAGGGAGACTTCGGTACACCTGCGAGCCGAGACCGGAGTACGGCCATGACCGTTGTTGTCGAGGCCGCTTCACCGGTATCGGCCTCGGCAAGTCAATTCACCGGCACACGCCGACTGGTTCGGCTGGCTTTGCGGCGGGACCGAATTCAGCTCTCCGTGTGGGTTATCTCCATCGTCTTGTTCATGCTGCTGGTTGTCGCCAGTGTGACCGGGCTGTACTCGACACCCGAGGAATTACGAAACATCGCAGTCAGTTCCGCGGTATCGCCGGTCGCGCTGGCGACCAACGGGATCGTGTCCGGTGATTCGCAGGGCGCGATAGTCGCCAGTCAGTCGGTGCTCGTGTTCGCGTTGGTGGCCGCATTGATGAGCACCCTCGCGGTGGTTCGCCATACGCGACAGAACGAGGAGACCGGCCGAGCCGAGATGATCGGTGCAGCGGTGGTAGGTAGACGAGCGCTCCTGACCTCCGCACTGATCGTAACGGTCGGTGCGAACGTCGTTCTGGCACTGGGAATTGCACTGGGATCGATCGCCGTCGGTTTGCCTGTCGTCGGTTCGTTCGCGTTGGGCGCCTCGATAGGTGGGACCGGAATCGCGTTTGCCGGAGTGGCAGCCGTGACGGCGCAGATCACCGACGGTGCTCGTACGGCCAACGGCCTGGCGGGTGCCGCGATCGGCGTTGCCTTCATGCTGCGCGCGATCGGCGACGTGAACAGTACGGTCGTCGACGACGGAACTCGCGTTGTGAGCGGTTGGTTGTCGTGGCTCTCGCCGATCGGATGGGCACAACAGATCAGACCTTTCGACGACGACGCCTGGTGGATCCTGTTGTTGCTGATCGGATTCGCGGCTGTGCACGTGGTGGTGGCTTTTGTTCTCATCGGCCATCGCGATCAGGGAGCGGGACTCGTTCAGCCCCGACCCGGCCCGCCAGTCGCGGCATCGTGGCTACCGTCGGCTTGGGGCCTGGCGTGGCGCATGCAGCGAATGACGATGTTCTGGTGGATCTTTGCCGTTGTCATACTCGGGTTCGCGTACGGCGCTGTGGGCAACGAGATCGACGCGATGGTGGGATCGTCGCAGCAGACCGCGGAGATGTTCGAGAAACTTGGCGGCGGATCGGATCTGGTGGATTCCTACTTGGCCACTGCTCTGGGGCTCACGTCGATAGTCATCGCGGCGTATTCGGTCCAGAGTCTTCTCCGGATGCGGGGCGAGGAAACATCGGGACGGCTCGAACCGTTGCTGGCAACGTCTTTGTCGCGGTGGAGGTGGATGCTTTCCCACCTGGGTGTGGTTGTGGGCGGCGTGATCCTCGCGCACGTCTTGATGGGTGCCTTCACCGGTTTTGCCTTCGGGCTCGTCACGGACGACATCGGCGGCAACACACTTCGTATGACTGGCGCCGCGTTGGCCTATCTGCCTGCGGTGCTCGTAGTCATGGGGTTGGTGTCGTTGGCTTTCGGACTGTTTCCGACGTACGCGTCGGCGCTCTCCTGGGGAATCTTGGCGGCATGCATCGTGCTCGGGCAACTCGGCACGTTGCTGAAGCTTCCGCAGGTAGTGCTGGATCTGTCGCCCTTCACCCACGTGCCGGGTGCCCCTGCCGAGCCGGTGACAGTTCTGCCACTGCTGACAATGATCGTTGTGGCAGTGGTGCTTTCGACAGCATCGCTTGTTACGTTCCGTCGTCGCGACCTCCAGGTGTAGGAGAGCTGAACTCAACTAAGAATTCGACGAAGCTGGCGAGCTCGAGCAGCAAGTCGTCCGGTCGAGTCGAATAGTTCGGATTCGTCAACACAGAGAGTGTCCGTCGCCCAGGCAGTCCCGTGGCGTAGGCGATACCACGGTGACAGTGTTCGGGGATCTGCCGTGAGGTACTCCGGGGTGAAATGCGCGGTGAACTCGATGGTCGGTATGGCCACGGGCATCGTCAGTGTCGCGAACAGTCCGGGCGGAAGCGCGTCGAGAAGGACCGCGGCACGCTCTTGGGCCGTGAAATCGAGGTCTGTGAGCAGGCGGATCCAAACGTCGAATTCAGGGGAGTCGCCACCGGCGAACGGCCTCGCGGAATTGATCGGCCGGATGTCGAGGTGCTGGGCGAACGGCACAAAATCCACCGGGATCTCCAGCGGCGGCAGGGTTGACGGGTCGGCCGGAGCCGGTTCGGCGACAGGGGCGGACATTGTTGTAGCTCCTATGTCGCGGGCCAACCGAACGAGAGCGGATCCCGAACCGGTCAGCGTGACGTGGCAACTGACGGTCCGCCCGCCCCGCATCTCGCCGACAGTCAACCCGGCCGGCCCAGGAGGAACAGGGCGGTCCAGGTGCGCCGTGACTGCCAGCGGTTCGGCTCCGGACGCGTCGGCCGCCACTCGCAGCATCCGTGCAATTGCGAGTCCGCCCTGGATGCCGTCGAAACTCCGCCAACTGGAGTCGAATTCGGTGTGATGACGCGCTGCGTCGGTCGACGGCGCGGCCGCCACTGATACCTGACTAGTAATTGCCATAGTCAGCACCCTAGATGCTGACTATGGCTATGGCAAGCTAGGGTCTATTCGGGAGTGCTGGACGATCCACCGAAGAGCATGTAGATGAGGATCTGAAGAATGCCGAGAGGATTGATCTCGCCGAGGCTGCTCATGTGTGAGGAACTCCTGATTGCAGGGATGGGTATTGTTGCGTCGCAACGTCACTGAAAGTACGGCAATTCGGACAATGTGGTGCGAAATTTACCGATAATTCACTGCGCGCGAGTCGAGCGGCAGTGCAGGTACGCGTCAGTGACCACGTCGAGAACGCGATTGCCGTGTGCATCGACCAATTTCGCTGTGATGGTCACCAATCCTCGCGCGCGATTGTCGAACACGACGTTGTCGACGGTGACCTTTCCGCTCAGGGTGTCACCGGGGCGAAGTGGACGGAGGAAGCTCACGTCGCGCATGGTTTTCCCGGCGATCACGTTCCACTGGTCGTAGAGACTGGCGACCACCAACTTCTGGCAGATCGACAGGGTGTGCAGCCCGCTGGCGATCAACCCGCCGAAGACGCCGGACTCGGCGGCTTCCTTGTCGACGTGAAACCACTGGGGATCCCACTGAGTTGCGAACTCGACGATTTCCTCTTCGGTCACCGAATACGAACCCAATGGGATCACTTGGCCGATCTCGAGATCCTCGGCGAACACTGCGCGTTTGTGAAGGGCGGCCGAATCGTTCATGGTTGTGAAAATCTCCTGCGTGTTCCGGGTGTGCTCGGAACATACTCTCGCAGTGTGTTCGAGTCGGTCTCCGGTGTCGTCGGGCAATGCAGGGTCACTAGAATCGCCACATGGTCGACGACGCGAAAATCGAGCCGAGGGCGCTGGTAGGAAAGTGGCACTTCGAGCGGGACATCGTCGACCGCCTTTCCGGTTCCACCAAGCATGTATTCGGCGAGACCACTATCTCCGACGCCGGTGACGGTCGGATGCGCTGGTACGAGAGCGGCACGCTGCGTGACGGCGACCTGGAATTACCCGTGTTCCGAACTCTGTTCATTGCCGAGCGCGGCCTCGAGTGGGCCGTGACATTCGAAGACGGCAGAGAGTTCCACGACTGGGCGCCGGGGGAGGAAGTCGAGCACCTGTGCGGTGCGGATACCTACCGCGGGCGAATCGACGTCACTGCTGGAGATCGATCGACCTGGACTGTCGTCTGGACCGTGACGGGGCCGAGCAAGGACTACACGATGACCACGCATCTCATCCGGCCCTGATCACATCGCTCGCCAGTTACTCGACGCCGATCGTCACCTCGGTGGACTTCACGAATACCGTTGCGGCTTGGCCTGGTTCAAGATCGAGATCCAGTGCGGCATCGCGGGTGATCGACGAGGTCACAATCTGATTCCCGCCGTCCAACTTCACCTTGACCGTCGCCATGACGGTGCCGAGGTTGACCTCGGTGATGGTGCCGGTGAGTTGATTTCGTGTGGACAGTCGCATCGCTGAACTCCTGTGCTCTCGGGTGGGTGTTCTTCGACCATAATGCGATGGTCGCGTATCTACCCAGCGATTCCGCAGGTGCGGACATGCGGGCGCCGCCGGTGCGCGAATATTGTCGGGCGGTGGAGGTAGATTCCGGTCATGACTGAACCCGCGAAAGGCCCGGCGTCGTATTTTCCGTCGATCGAGAAGAAGTACGGTCGGCCGATCGGTGAATGGCAAGAGCTGATCAGAAGCTCAGACCTCACGAAGCACATGGAATTGGTCAACTGGTTGAAGTCGGAGCACGGTATGGGTCATGGGCACGCGAATGCGCTTGTCGCCCATACGCTGAAAGAAGGGTAGTTTTTTTCAGGCGGCCGAAGCGTCCAGCACCAACCAGCCGCCGTGATGCTCGAATACCTCGAACGGCACACGGCTCTGCCGGCCGACCGCACGCAGTGACTCGAGATCGAAAGTGCGGATGTGGCCGTGGCACGCGGTGGCTTCGTCTTCGAAGGGGACGGCAATGACGACCCGTTGACGCGCGATCCGGAGTGCTTGCGCGATCACGGCCTCGCCGACTGCGTCGTCGACGTGTTCGAGGAGATGAATCGCGGTGACGGTGTCGGCGCTGTTGTCCGGTGCCGGTACTTCACCCGCGTCGCAGATCACCGTGTCGATCGTGATGCCGAGTTCGGGGGCAACCGCGTCGAGCAGGATCATCGTTCCGGGCAGGATGTCCGTGGCGGTCACGTCCATTCCGGCGCGCGCGAGCCGCAGGGGCAGGAAACCGAAGCAGGAACCCAGATCGAGCACGGAACCGCGGACCAGCTCTTCGGCTTTGTCGTGAATCGGCGCGAAATCTGCAGTGCCGTCCAGTAGTTCGGCAAGGGAGTTCCGGTAGTAGGTGGTCCAGGATTCGAGAACGCCGTCCACGGTGGAGCGAACCAGGCCGACCATCGTCAACTCGAATTCGTCCTGACCGAACTCCGCGTCCTGGATCGACGAGGTGACTCCGGCGACGAGTCGCTCACTCAGATCGGCGGGAGTGAGGGAGTGCCTGACGTGGAGGCGACCGCCTCGGCGATCGAGCGAGATCGGACCGGACTCGACGCGTTCGACGGTGACATGCCCGAACGACCACAAGCCCGGCGTCGACGGCGCCAGGGAATCCAGGACGGGTTCGTTCGTGATGGTGGACATGATCGCCTTTCTCGGGTGGTGATGCTTTCTCAGGTGCTGATACCGGTCCGCAAGGACTGCGTACCTGTTTTCAAGAGTTCCGGTAGCTCGAGTGAATCGTCGGTGAGCCACTGCTCGTACGCCGACATCGCGACCCCGAGCAGAAGATAGCCGACCGTGCGTGGGCCGTGATCGCTCGGCTCGAGATTCATTCGGCGTGCGACGTAGTCGGCGACCACCTGCCGCCAACCTTCGTACATCACCACAGAGTATGCCTGAAGCGTCGGAACTTCGAGGATCAATTCCATCCGTTTGCGATGTACCGCAGTCTCTTCCGGTGGGAAGGTGTTGAACGTCAACAATGCGGATTCGAGTGCGTCGACCAACGGAATATCAGCGGGCAGTGAATCCAGGTGCTCGCGCATCTCGTCGAGATGTCCGTCGAAGTCTCCCCAGGGAACGGCGTTCTTGGACGGGAAGTAGCGAAAGAAAGTCCGACGCGCGATGCCGGCGGCGTCGGCTATCTGGTCGACGCTCACCTCGTTGAAGCCGACTGTCGAGAACAGTTCGATCCCGATCGTGCTGATTCCCTCCTTCGTTGTGGAGGGGCGACGACCTATCCGAGCGGACGGTTTCTTGCGGCTACGCATACTTTTTTCGCTCCATGTGTGTCATTCTGCACTCGATGCCATTACAGTGGTGAACCGAGTCACAGTGAAGTCCCACTAGTGACCACCAACTCCCAGGTTGGAAGTCTGATCTACAGACTTCCAGACGGAGTGCGACCGCAGGAGGAATCCATGTCAGATCGTGACAACAAGGCGCTCGAGAACGACCTCGTCGAGGAGTCCCTCGTGGAGGAAGTTTCCATCGACGGCATGTGCGGCGTGTACTGACCGTGTCTGCTTTGGATCTCGATGCGGGGTGGAAACTCCACCCGCAGGTAGCGCTTCGCCCCGAACCTTTCGGGGCGTTGCTCTACCACTTCGGAACACGCAAGCTGTCGTTCCTGAAGAACACGACCATCGTTGCGGTGGTCAAGGCGTTGCCAGACCATCCTGATGTCCGGTCCGCACTACGTGCGCAAGGCATCGAAGATGACGCGGCTCCCCAATATGCCCGCGCGCTGAGCACTCTCGCCGACTCGCACATGATCGTGCCTGTCTGAGCCAGACGCTCGCCCCCACGTGCGGAACAGCCCTTCCGCACGTTCGCCCGCTTCATTTCTTCGCGAGGACACAGCCATGACCTCAGTTCTTGAACAGCCCTCCCCGCCCGCCAAGGTGGGTCGCCTCGTCGATCAGTTCGAACTCGGACTCGACGCCCCCATCTGCCTGACGTGGGAACTCACCTACGCCTGCAACCTGTCCTGCGTGCACTGCCTTTCGTCGTCGGGTCGTCGTGACCCCAACGAGCTGAGCACCGAACAGTGCAAGTCCATCATCGACGAGCTGCAGCGTATGCAGGTTTTCTACGTCAACATCGGTGGCGGCGAGCCGACGGTACGCTCCGACTTCTGGGAGCTCGTCGACTACGCGACCGACCACCAGGTTGGTGTGAAGTTCTCCACCAACGGCGTGAAGATCGACAAGAAGGTCGCGGCGCGCCTCGCAGCCAGTGACTACGTCGACGTGCAGATTTCCATCGACGGTGCCACCGCTGAGGTCAATGACGCTGTGCGCGGGCCTGGTTCGTTCGCGATGGCCGAGCGCGCTCTCGCGAACCTGAAGGAAGCCGGCTTCAAGGACGCCAAGATTTCGGTGGTCGTCACGCGGCACAACGTCAGTCAGCTCGACGAGTTCAAGGCTCTCGCGGACAAGTACGACGCGACCCTGCGCATCACTCGATTGCGTCCTTCGGGC
The DNA here is from genome assembly GCF_963525155.1 of uncultured Rhodococcus sp. Classification (NCBI taxonomy): domain Bacteria; kingdom Bacillati; phylum Actinomycetota; class Actinomycetes; order Mycobacteriales; family Nocardiaceae; genus Rhodococcus; species uncultured Rhodococcus sp. Next base: position 6,948 of record NZ_CAURKP010000038.1, on the reverse strand, counting down.
CGCGGCGCCGACGTGTGGGACGACCTGCACCCGCGTCCGGAGCAGCAGCGTGAGCTCTACAACTGGCTGGTCGCCAATGGCGAAGGCGTCCTGACGGGCGACTCGTTCTTCCACCTCTCCGCCTTCGGCGATGCACTGCCCGGTCTCAATCTCTGTGGTGCGGGCCGCGTCGTGTGCCTGATCGACCCGGTCGGTGACGTGTACGCATGCCCCTTCGCGATTCACGAGCAGTTCCTCGCCGGAAACATCGTGAAAGACGGTGGATTCCAGGAAGTCTGGCAGCACTCGGACCTGTTCGAGGAGCTGCGCTCGCCCCAAACCGGTGGCGCCTGCAGCAAGTGCAACCACTACGACTCCTGCCGCGGCGGCTGCATGGCGGCCAAGTTCTTCACCGGACTGCCGATGGACGGACCTGACCCCGAGTGCGTCATCGGTAACGGTGAAATGGCACTGGCGTCGGCGGGCGAGGTCCCGAAGTCCAGTGTCGACCACTCCCGTTCCGGTCAACGTAAGACCCCACGCGCATCGGTGCCACTGACACTGATGATGCGTCCGCCCGCCAAGATTTGTGACGAAAACCCGCTTGCGGGAATGCAGTAACTACTGCGCGATACCGACAGTGCGGCGAAAGCTGCACCCCAGAGAGGTCAGTTCAATGGCTAAGAATGCTTTCTTCGAGACGGTGGCAGAAGCACAGCGCCGTGCGAAGAAGAGGTTGCCCAAGTCCGTGTACGCGGCGTTGGTAGCGGGATCCGAGAAAGGGCTGACGGTCGACGACAACGTCGCGGCATTCAGCGAATTGGGTTTCGCTCCCCACGCTGCCGGGCTGTCGGACAAGCGCGAGATGTCCACCACCATTATGGGCCAGGACATTTCGTTGCCCGTCATGATTTCACCGACCGGTGTGCAGGCAGTGCACCCCGACGGTGAAGTAGCGGTAGCCCGTGCGGCTGCAGCACGGGGAACAGCCATCGGACTGAGTTCTTTTGCCAGCAAGTCCATCGAAGAAGTTGCCGCGGCCAACCCGCAGGTCTTCTTCCAGATGTATTGGGTCGGTAGCCGCGACGTGCTCCTGCAGCGTATGGAGCGCGCTCGCGCTGCCGGTGCCAAGGGCCTGATCATCACCACCGACTGGTCCTTCTCGTACGGTCGCGACTGGGGCAGCCCGTCCATCCCCGAAAAGATGGACCTCAAGGCGATGTTCCAGTTCGCACCCGAGGGAATCATGCGCCCGAAGTGGTTGCTCGAGTTCGCCAAGACCGGCAAGATCCCGGACCTGACCACCCCCAACCTCGCGGCTCCCGGCCAGCCTGCACCGACGTTCTTCGGCGCATACGGCGAGTGGATGCAGACTCCGCTTCCGACGTGGGAAGACATCGCCTGGCTTCGTGAGCAGTGGGGTGGACCGTTCATGCTCAAGGGCATCATGCGCATCGACGACGCCAAGCGAGCTGTCGACGCCGGTGTCTCCGCTATCTCGGTCTCCAACCACGGTGGTAACAACCTCGACGGCACCCCGGCGCCGATCCGTGTGCTCCCGGGCATTGCCGAGGCCGTGGGCGATCAGGTGGAAGTTGTTCTCGACGGCGGCATTCGACGCGGCGGCGACGTCGTCAAGGCGCTCGCACTCGGAGCCAAGGCCGTCATGCTCGGGCGCGCCTACCTGTGGGGCCTCTCGGCCAACGGCCAGGCCGGTGTCGAGAACGTGCTCGACCTCATGCGGATGGGCATCGACTCGGGGCTGATGGGCCTCGGCCACTCGTCCATCACCGAACTGAGCCCGGCGGACCTGGTGATTCCGGAAGGCTTCACACGCACATTGGGTGCCAGCTGAGATTACGGCTCCGATAGAGCTGTGAGTTGACACTCGACGAACACACGACCCTGGCCGGACGCCTCGTCCGGTCCAGGGTTGTTTTCGGTCCGCACGAGACCAATCTTGCTGTGGGACGCTCGCTTTCCGATCGGCACCGTGCGTACTACCAGCGCCGCGCCGAGGGCGGAACCGGGATCGTCGTCACCGAAGTGGCCTCGGTATCGGAGAACGACTGGCCGTACGAGCGGGCGCCGTTGGCGTCGCAATGTGGCCCGGGGTGGCAGTCGATCGCGGCTGCATGTGCTCCGTACGGAACGCTGGTTCTGGCCGGGCTCGGTCATACCGGGATGCAGGGATCGAGCGCATACTCCCAGTCGGTGCTGTGGGGACCGTCCAGAGTGGCCGACCCGGTGACGCGTGAGTTGCCGATGGCAATGGGGCAGGCGGAAATCGACCAGTTGATAGCCGGCTTCCGTGAGGCGTCGGCGCTGGCCGTCGCTTCGGGAATGGACGGAGTGGAACTCGATGCCGGTCCTCGAAGCATTCTGCGACAATTCCTTTCGGGTCTGACCAACACTCGGCAAGACCGATACGGTAGCGATCGCGTTGCTCTTGTTCGCGAGGTCATCTCGGCAGTGCGCGAGGAAGTCGGGTCGGATCACGTTGTATCCCTGCGGTTGTCCTGTGACGAGGAAGCTCCATGGGCGGGCCTGACGCCCGATCTTGCCATCGGTATCGCGCGTGAAGTGTCTCCGTTCCTCGATCTCCTTGTCGTCGTTCGTGGCGGACTCTATTCGTCTGACCGGTACCGCCCCGATTTTCACTGCCCGCCGAACTTCAACCTCGATCTGTGCCGTGAGATCAAGGCCGCTCTGTCGATTCCTGTTGTCGTGCAGGGGAGCGTCGTGGACATCGCCGACGCTCACGCGGCGCTGGAAGTAGGTGAGTTCGTCGAGATGACCCGGGCCCAGATCGCAGACCCGGACCTGGTCGTGAAAGCCGCGCGCGGCGATCGTCCCCGGCCGTGTGTGCTCTGCAATCAGACGTGCCTCGTGCGTGATCCTCGCAATCCTGTCGTGACGTGCGTCGGGAATCCGAGCGCGGGTTTCGAGACGGTGGACCCCGATGAGCGAGAGCAGATTTCGACACCGGGAGCCGTGCTGGTCGTGGGGGGCGGCCCCGCTGGGATGGAAGCCGCACGGATCTCGGCGGTGGCGGGGCACTCGGTCACACTCGTCGAGAGTTCATCGCAGTTCGGCGGCATGATCCGAACTTTTGCGCGAGGTGACGGCCGTAGCCGGTTCGCACTCCTCGCGCAGTGGTTGGAGGACGAATGCCGTCGTAGCGGCGTGACGATGCGGACCGGGGCGGCGCTCGACGCCCAAGACCTGGGTGACGCACGCAGCCGGGGCGAGTTTGTTGTCGTTGCCACCGGTAGTGCTGCGAGGCCGCCGACGTATCCGGTCGACGATTCGGTTCGGTGGTTGGATGCGTCGGAAGCCTTCGAGAAGTTGAGCACCGTGGGGCCGGGTCCGGTCGCGCTGATCGATCCCCTCGGTGGACCGATCGCGGTGGCGCTCGCAGAAGCACTCGCGGCCCATGGCATCTCCGTCTCGATTGTGACTCCCGACACCATTGTCGGTTCGAGGCTCGGTGCGAGTGGGGATCTGGTCGGTGCCAACACGCGCATCCAGCAGGCCGGGGTCACCAGGGTGCTCGCGTCACGTGTCACCGAAATCGCTCGAGGGGCCGTCTGCGTCGAACACGTCCATACCGGCGAGCGGTCACAGCTCGAGTGCGAAGTGGTGATCGACTGCTCGCCTCGTCTGCCGAACGAAACGCTGAAGGAAGAGGCCGACATTCAGGTGGGCGACTCGGTTGCCCCGAGAACTGTTCTCGAATCCATCCGCGAAGGGCGCTTTGCAGGGTTTACTACTAGAACGAGTTTCAATTCTGCAGAGAGGGTTATCTCATGACACAGGGTTCAGTTCGTTCGCTCGAAGGTCGCGTTGCTTTCATCACCGGCGCAGCGCGCGGTCAAGGACGTGCGCACGCGGTCAAGATGGCGCGCGAGGGAGCAGCGACCATCGCGGTCGACGTATGCGCGTCGGTGGCGTCGGACAATTCCTACGACGCAGCAACTTCCGAGGACTTTGCCGAGACGATACGTCTGGTGGAAGCGGAGGGCGGGAAGATCCTCGCCCGCGAGGTCGATGTCCGTGACGGCGCAGCGCTCACCGCGGTGGTCAAGGACGGCGTCGAACAGTTCGGACGTCTCGACATCGTGGTCGCCAACGCCGGGGTCTGCAACTGGAATCGATTCTGGGAAATGTCGGACGAGCAGTGGGAAACCCTGATCGACATCAACCTGACCGGAGTCTGGAAGACCCTCAAGGCCTCGGTGCCGGCGATCATCGAGGGTGGGCGCGGTGGATCGATCATCGTGGTCAGTTCGGTGGCCGGACTCAAGGCGCTGCCCGGACAGGCGCACTACGCGAGCGCCAAGTTCGGTCTCGTCGGTCTGACGCAGGCCGCGGCAAAGGAACTGGGGGAGTACAAGATCAGGGTCAATTCGATCCATCCTTACGGAGTGAATACGCCGATGGGGGTCGACCAGGGCGCTCTCGAGGTATTTGCAAAGTTTCCGCAGTACCTTCCCAACTTCACTCCGATCCTCTCGGACATCGCTTTCGCCGAACCTGACGAGATCGCCGATACCGTCCTGTGGCTCGCCGGTGACGGTTCCCGCACCGTCACGGCAAGTCATATCGCGCTCGATCAAGGAAACTCCAAGGTCTGATGACGCCGTACCCGCGCCTCTTCGCGCCATTGCGCCTGGGCAACCTGACACTCCGCAATCGGGTCGTGTTCTCCGCGCACCTGACCAACTACGCGGAGAACGGGTTGCCGACGGAGCAGCACGCGAGCTACTACGAGGCGCGGGCCCGCGGCGGTGCGGGTCTGATCATCACCGAGGAACACTCGACGCATCCTTCGGATCGACCGTACGAGAAGATGATTGCGGGCTATCGGCCCGAAGCGATCGAGGGATACCGGCGGATCACCGACGCCGTTCATGCACATGGTTCGTCGATTCTCGCGCAGATCAACCACAATGGGGGCCAGGGCGCTGGAACCTATTCGCGATCGCCGCTGTTGGCGCCGAGCGCCGTCGCCGATCCGTTGTTCCGCGAGGTGCCCAAAGCTGTCGACGACGCGGACATCGCCGAGATTCTCGCAGGGTTCGCCCTTGTTGCCCGCAATTGCGTCGCCGGTGGCTTCGACGGGGTGGAATTGCAGGCGTCGCAGTCGTCCATAGTGCGCGCGTTTCTCGCCCCCTCGACCAACGTGCGCACCGATCGCTACGGCGGGGGCGTGGCACATCGTGCACGGTTCCTTCTCGAAGTGCTCGGGGTACTGCGTAAGGCCATCGGCCCGGATCGTGTCCTCGGTGTGCGCCTGAGTGGATACGAAGGAACGCGGGGTGGCATCGAACTGTCCGACGCAGTAGCCACCGCTCAACTGATCGAAGCTGACGGTCACGTCGACTACATCAACACCACCGTCGGAATGGCCACGGAAACACTGCATCTGGTCGAAGCATCGATGGCTGTACCCACCGGCTACGCCAACTTCGTCCCGTCTGCGATCAGGGAGGTCGTCGATCTTCCAGTCGTCGGAGTGGGCCGTTTCAAGACGCCGGAGCAAGCCGAAGCCGCACTCGAGGACGGTGTATGCGATCTGGTGGGAGTAGTTCGCGGGCAGATCGCCGATCCGGATTTTGTGAACAAGGCGCGTGCTGGTCGATCGGTACAGGTGCGAACCTGCCTGTCCTGCAACCAGGAATGCGTCGGGCGGATGGGTCTGGGACGTTGGTTGGGGTGCACCGAAAATCCGCGCGCCGGTCGGGAATCGGTACCGCTGCCGATGCCGCGGCGACGGGGCCGCACGGTGGTGGTGGTCGGTGGCGGCCCGGCCGGCCTGCAAGCTGCGGCTACAGCGGCCCAGCGAGGTCATGCGGTGACGCTGTTCGAGCGTGAACGAAGACTTGGGGGACAGATTCTTACCGCCTCGGTGGTACCGGCTCGCCGTGAGCTCGCCGACCTCGTCCGGAATCTCGAATCTGAGTGTCGCCGAAGCGGTGTGACGATCGAGTTGGATGCTGGAGCTGATCTCGCGATCGTGGAGGAGCGCGCGCCCGAGGTGGTCGTGATTGCAACCGGAGCGCGGCCTTTACGCCCAGCGTGGGCGGGTGGATCAGAGCGTGTGGTGGGTGTTCGAGACGTTCTCGACGGCAAGATTCTGCCGAGTGGAACGGTGCTCGTCTACGACGAACTGGGATTCCATCAAGGTACGTCGGTGGCGGAGTTCCTCGCTGATCGAGGCTGTGCCGTCACGATCGCGACCAACGGCATGGTGGTCGCGCAGGACCTGAGCATCACCCTGGATTTCGAGGGGTGGAACCGCCGAGCGTTCGAGAAGTCGATCGGTCAACGGACAGATCTGATGGTGACTTCGGTGAGCGCTGGGGCCTCGCCGCTCGCGAGCTTGGTTCACCTTCCGACGGGTGTGACCGAGGAAGTTGCAGTCGACTGGGTGGTCTTCGCGACACAGCAGGAACCTGTCGACGAGTTGTGGAACACCCTGCAGGGAAGCTGTTTCGAGAAATTTCGCATCGGTGACGCCTTGTCTCCGAGGCGTTCGCACGCGGCCGTCATCGAGGGGCATCGGGCCGCGTTGGCGATATAAGTCGTCCGTTTTGTCTCTGGTTCTCGAAAGTATGTTCGATTAAACTTTGAGCATGGACAGTCGGGATGCGTGGCAGCTGGATGGTGAGGACCTCAAGAGTGAGGTTCTGGATCTGGTGCGTGTCCGGCACGAGTTGCAGTCGCGGTTGGTGTTGTTGATCGTGGAGATGTTTTCCCGGGAGGTTCTCGGTGGGAAGGGTTTTCGGGCGATCGCGCAGTGGTTGCATGGTTCGACGAATTTGGAGATCGGTGAGTGCAGTCTGTTGGTCGGGTTGGCGCGGTTGTTGATGCTCGAACCTGTTGTCGCGGATGCGTTTCATCGTGGTGACGTGGATGCGTTGAAGGCGCGGCAGGTGGCGTCGTTTTGTCAGCATCCGCCGAAGA
>NZ_CAURKP010000037.1:0-37439 GCF_963525155.1 uncultured Rhodococcus sp. | reverse complement strand
GGGATTCAATGAGCGTCTTGTTGTCGGATGTGGTGTCTGGTTCTGCGGTGGGGTTGCGCGGACGCCTGTGGCAGTTGACTGCTGCCGAGTTGCGCGCTGCTGCTGTCGAGGCGAGTGCGGAGATTCTGCGCCTGGAAGCCGTTCGAGTGGCCGTGGTCGACGAGTTGTCGTTCCGTTCCGATGATCAGGTGATCGCGAGCCGCGGAGTGGGTGCGTGGTTGGCGGCGAACACGATGCTGCAGGTTCGGGACGGGAAGAAGATCGCCGCGTTGGGTGCGGCTTTGCGGCCGTTTCCGGCGGTGGCTGCTCGGTTCGATGGCGGGGATTGCTCGTTCGATCATGCTGTGTTGATCGTGGCGTTCTGTGAGTCACCACCGAAGGGGATGCCGGAGGAGGCGCTACCGAAGTGCATCGATTTGTTGCTCGCTGCTGCGTCGGGTGTGGAGGCGACGACGACGAAGGTGCGGAATGTGATCGCGACTTTGGAGCGGTTGTTCGAATCGGATGAGATTCCGCCCGCCGAGGATGTGGATCTCAATGAGTTGCGGATCGCGTCGACGCTCAATGGTCGGGTGGTGGTGCGTGGGGATTTCGACGCCCTGACCGGTGAAATGTTGTTGTCGGCGTTGTCGAATCTGACGATGCCGACCCCGGCACCGGATGGAACGCCCGATGCCCGGTCGGCGGCGAAGCGGACGGCGGACGGGTTCACCGAACTGATCCGCCGGTATTTGGACTGCGCCAAGACGGGCACGGACGGTGGTCAGCGTCCGCACGTGAACGTGCACATCAACGCTCGGGATCTGGCTGAGCATCGGGACTGCGCCGCAACACCCTCCGCTGCTGATGGTGAAGAGTCTCTGTCGGATCTCGATGTCGGGCACATGCCCTGGCTCGGACCGCTGTCGGTGTCGCAGACCAGGCTCCTCGGGTGCGATTGTTTCCTGTCCACGGTGCTGCTCGACGGTCACGGGGCGCCGCTCGATGCGAAACCCGGGAAAAGGTTGGTCAACGCCGAACAGCGAGTGGCGTTGATTGCCCGAGACAGGGGCTGCGCGTTCCCGGGTTGCACATGTGTGCCGGCGTGGACGGATGCGCACCATATCCGGCACTGGGCGAACGGTGGCCCGACGGTGATGAACAACCTGGTCCTGCTGTGCCGTTCACATCATCGGCTGATGCACCGCAAATCCGGGTTCGTCGGGAAATGGGAAATCCGAATAGGAGTCGACAACAAACCCTGGTTCATTCCGCCGCCCTCGATCGACCCCGGGCAGCACCCGCGACCGGCCAACACCACATTCAAAACCTGACTGAGTGGTGACACCCGTTCAGACACATAACTTCACGCCGATAGGCTTCAACTCGTAGATACACCCGGGTTGGGGCCTGGAGGGCGTGTTGTTTTGAACGGCTGCAGATTTGGGGGAGGTGGTTGTGGACGTTGTGCAAGCGGTCGAGACCGATGGGCCGGAGATTCTGGCGCTGCGGCACGCGGCAGAAGACTGGTTGGCAGAACGCGGAATCATCCAGTGGCGCCCGCGTGAAGTGTCTGTCGAGCAGGTCGAGCAGCAGATTTCGAGAGGGGAGTTCTTTGTTGCGCGAGACCGGGAGCAGTCGAGGATTGTCGGCGCCCTGCGGTTGATCTGGTCGGACCCTGTGGTCTGGCCCGATTCGAACGAGCGTGCTGGTTACGTGCACGGATTGGTCATCGATCGAGAATTCTCGGGAACCTCGATGGGCGAACGCTTACTCGTCTGGGCCCATCGACGGTCCGCGCAGGAGAACGCGCAGTACCTGCGGCTCGATTGTGTAGAAACCAACGTGCGGTTGCGCCGCTACTACTTGGACGCCGGTTTTACCGAGGTAGGGCGTCGTGACTTCGGAGACGATGCCGACACCGGTTGGTTCAGCGTCGTGCTGTTCGAGCGCTCCCTGACCTGAGCCATTCACAGCAACTTTCCAGCTGGCTCCCAGTGCCGCCAGGGTTGGAGACGCGATCGTTGGCAGGACAGTAACTCGTGAAGGGATTTCCTGATGACCGCCGTTCTGCATCCGGCCCCGCGTCAGCGGCCGGCACCAACTGCCCATCGCGCGGAGCCCTCGCCGTCGTGGTTCCGCACGCGCAGTACAGGATTGGCGCTGACGATCCTGTTGGCAGCAACGGCAGTCCTGTATTTGTGGAATCTGACCGCGAGTGGCTACGCCAACACCTTCTACGCTGCAGCGGCGCAGGCCGGCTCCCAGAATTGGAAAGCGTGGTTCTTCGGGTCCCTCGATACCTCGAATTTCATCACGGTCGACAAACCGCCCGCTTCATTGTGGGTCATGGGTGTGTCCGGGCGAATCTTCGGATTTTCGAGTGCCAGCCTTCTAGTTCCGCAGGCATTGATGGGCATCGGATCAGTTGCGCTCGTATACGCGGCCGTCAAACGAGTGGCGTCGCCCGCTGCGGGTTTGGTGGCGGGAGCTGTTTTGGCAGCTACGCCCGCTGCCGCCCTGATGTTCAAGTTCGACAATCCTGATGCACTGTTGGTTCTGCTCATGACTCTCGCCGGCTACTTCGCTATTCGCGCCATGTGCACGGCGATAGGTCGTCGAGCCGCTATGTGGGTGGCGCTCGCAGGAGTAGCGCTGGGGTTTGCCTTTCTCTCCAAGATGCTGCAAGGGCTGATGGTGTTGCCTGCATTTGGTGCCGCGTATTTGATCGCCGGACAGGTGCGCTTGCGGACTCGCCTGGTCCATCTGGTGATCGGTGCTGCGTCCGTTGTCATATCGGCTGGGTGGTGGGTGTTGGCAGTGTGGCTGTGGCCCGCTGATTCTCGCCCGTACATCGGCGGATCGACCAACAACAGCGTCATGGACTTGGTAGTGGGATACAACGGATTGGGTCGACTTTTCGGGAGCACCGGTGGCGGTGGCGGAATGGCCGGTGGCAGTGCAGGTTCCAGCTTCGGGGGAAGTACCGGACTCGAACGGCTGTTCGGCAGCGAGATGGGTATCCAGATTTCCTGGCTTATTCCTGCGGCTTTGATTGCGCTGGTGTTCGGCTTACTCGCCTGTGGGCGCGCACCGCGCACAGATCTTGTCCGTGCGTCGTTGATCCTGTGGGGTGGTTGGTTTCTCGTTACCGGCCTGATCTTCAGCTACATGTCCGGCACGATCCACCCCTACTACACAGTTGCGCTTGCGCCCGCCGTCGCGGGGATGATCGGGACAGGTGGATACGCTCTGTGGTTGGTCCGTGCCCGTTGGATCGGACGTTGCGGCTTGGCTGCGACGATGCTGGCCGCAGGAATCTGGAGTTGGGTGTTGTTGCACCGCAATGCCGACTGGCTGCCGATGCTGAAGTGGATTCTGTTGGCGGGCACTGTCGTCGGCGCGATCCTGGTTCTCGTGGGAGCCAAGGATCGATTCCGCAAGCTCGCTGTCGCTGGATTGATTCTTGGATCGTTGGCAGGGATAACCGGTTCTGCGTCTTACGCGATTGCCACTGCCGCAACAGCGCACGGCGGATCCATCCCGACGGCCGGACCAACCGGCGCCGTGTCCGACTCGGGAATGGGCGGGGGAGGAGGTATGGGTGGGGGCCCAGAGCTGCAAAACGGTGACGCTCCGCCGAATTCTTCTGACGCGACTGTAAATCCGGCGTCGAACGGGCAAGAACTGAGTAGCGGCAGCGAAAGTACTTCCGAGTTGACGGCAATGCTGGTCAATGCGGGCACCACGTGGTCGGCCGCGACCAACGGCTCGCAAAGCGCAGCAACCTACGAGTTGGCCAGCAATACCGCGGTGATGGCGATCGGCGGTTGGAGTTCCGATCCCGCACCGACATTGGATCAATTCATCCAGTACGTGGCAGACGGAAAAGTTCACTACTACATTGCCGGTGGCCAGGGCGGAAGCCAGAGAGAGGGCCAAAGCGGGGACAGCACGTCGAGTGTCATCCAGGAATGGGTCGAAGCCAATTTCGCATCGACGACCGTGGGAATTTCCACGGTTTACGACCTCACTGGGTATGTCGGATAGTGACGTAGTTGTTGCCGTAGGCAATGATCGAGAAATGTCTGGGCGCACCGCACACGAGTCGAACCGTCGCCGCGAGCAATGGACCTGGCGCGACGGGTTGGTGATCGTCTCGATCGTCGCATTGGGAACTGTTGTCGCGGCGGTGACGAACGAGGACACGGGCACGTCGATTCCCGGCTGCGAGTCTGTGGAATCGCCGGGTCCGCCCGTGCGATTCAACTACGGTTTTGCCGGTGAGTCCGGTTATGACGACCCGGACTATCCGTGGTTCTCGGGTCCGAAGGCCACCGCCATGAGCGATGCACTACTCGAATCGTTGCCTTCCGATGTGGAGGTTGTATTTGCGAGTCCGTCGCAATCGCTCGAGTTTGCGCCGATCCAGAATTACCGGGGGGCTTCGTTTCCTGACGGGGTCGACCCGATCGAGTTCAGCGGTTCGACGTCGGCGAAGGGAACCTTGACTCGCGTCGGGCGGACTGCGGATATCTCGGTTCAGGTGCGTGCATGGGATCAGCCGGTGCCGCCGTGCTTGGAGGGTCTGGTGGATCGGCGGGAGCATCTCGAAAACGGAACAGTGCTGGACATTGCGGATTTCGAGGACGAAGTCGCTTCGGATGTCGGGGGCGAGCGCGGTGTCGTCGCGTATCTCAGTGATGGATCCCGGGTTGTTGCCAGCGTCGACACGTCGACCGGAACTTCGTCGGATGCTTCCCCGCTCTTGACGATGGACGAACTGATCGCGTTAGCGACCGCGCCGGGGCTTGCGGTGACTGCGCCGGTTCCAGACTCGACGCCGCCGCCGATGGCATCCTGCTACACCGATTCTGTGAATGCCGGTCCACCTGCGTCGCGCATGGATATCGACCGACTGAATCAGTTGCTCGATGCACGTTGGAAGGATCTCGGCGCGGCAGGCGTCACTTTGGAGCGCCCGCTCGGTTCGTTGGTTCCAGATGATTACGGACAGGGAGGAGTGTGCGAGCGGATCGTCGCCTCGACAGCGGACGGCAGCAGTGATGTCGAAATATCAGTTGGTACCGCTGTGCCGGAACCGGGTGACACACTGACGTTGCCAGGCTCCACCACCGTGACTCGCCTGGTCGATCCCGATGGCTCGGGCGATGACACGGTCCGGGTTGTTCACCCCTCCGGCGAAACAGTAGTGGTGACCCAGTTCGTGACATCGGCTGGCTCCACATCGGCGTCGCCTTTGACAATCGAACAGCTCGAGTTCATCGCAACCACTCCAGGGCTGGTGATTTCGGCTCGGTGACGGTGGTGCTGGCACAATAGTGGCGAATTGTTCGTACCCAGAGACGTCGGAGGCTCAACGAATGGGCGATGCCAGCCCTGCTCGCGGTGACGATTTCTCCACCTGGTTCATCGATCAGTTCTCCGTGTACTGGCAGTCCGGCGGTGGGGCCCGCATCGAAGGACGTATTGCGGGCTATCTGTTGATCAGCGAGTCGCCAGGGGTCAGCGCCGAAGAGTTGGCGCAGGCACTCGGAGCAAGTCGCGGATCGGTGTCCACCTACATTCGTCGGTTGATCGACCGGGGGTTCGTCAAGCTCACGCGCAAGCCTCGGGATCGGACTCACTACTACGTCATGGATTCTGACGTGTGGGGCGGATTCCTCGAAACAGAGCACGTGTATCTCGAGAATCAACGCAAGCTTGCGACCGAGGCCCTGCAGTACGCAAACCCCAACGGCCCCGCGTACATTCGTGTGCTCAACATGCGTGACTACATGGGGTGGATCATCGACAACCGCATGCTGAGTAGCGAGTGGATGCGATTCAAAGCCGAACGCGACGGCAAGAAACCCGCGTCCGAATAGGACGCGGGTTTCTCGATCGCACGATGCTGATCTACATCACTTGTTCAGCTTCGCGATTGCCTCGTCGATCATCGGCACGTAGCGCTCGAGCGACCAGGGCACGGTCAGCGGGTTGATCATCGAGGAACCGGTGACGAAGGGCTGCTCGGTCGGAGCGATGACAGTTCCCCGAGCCACAGCGGGGATGGCCTGGTAAGCGGGCTGCGCTTCGATCTCGGCCCGATTGGCCGGGTCCGAGTAGAAGGTGAAGAGCAGGTCGGACTTGTCGAGGAGGTTTGCGTTCTCGAGGCCGATGACGGCGGAGTCTGTTCCTTCAGATTCCGTCAAGGTGTAGACGACGGGATCCACCTGCAGGCCAAGTGCGCGGACCATGGCCACACGCTGCTCTTCGGCGAAAAAGACGCCGAGGGTTCCTGGGCCCGTGTTGTAGATGAAGGAGAAGCTGACGTCGGCGTAGTTCGGATGTGCTGCAGTCGATTCCGCGAACTGCGACTTGATCTTGTCGATTTCGGCTGTCGCCTTCTCGGATTCGCCCATGGCTTTGCCGATTACGTTGATCTGGTCTTCCCACGTGATGGTCCACGGGCTCTCGGCGTAGGCGACGGTCGGCGCGAACGCGTTGAGTGAGTCGAACTGCTGCTGTGTGATGCCGGACCACGGGGCGAGGATCAGGTCGGGTTCGAGAGCGATGATCGCCTCGATGTTGAGATCGGTTCCGCCGGTGAACTGCTCTGGCAGTTCGCCACCTTGCTTCGTGACCGCTTCGTGGACCCACGGCAGATATCCGGTGTCGTCGCTGCCCCATGCGTACTTTTCGACGCCGACCGGGATTGTGCCTAGCGCGATCACGGTCTCCGCCGACCCCATGCCGAGGGTCACGATCCGCTCGGGCTTTTCGGTGATGACGGCGTTTCCGAGCGCACCTTCGATGGTGACGGTTTCGAAGTCGCTACTGCTCGATTCGGTTGCGGTGTCGTTGTTACTGCATCCGCCGATTACCAGGGCGGCAATGACCAATCCACTCAGCGCCACAGTTCGGCGAAGTGAGCGCACACGGGCGTATCGCATGGGGAACCTTCCGTTGTCGATGCGCCGAGGAGTGAGACTCCGACGGATCGCAGCCGACGGCCGGTTCCAGGCGCGTCAGGAAGCATAGGCTAGCCTTCGCCAAAGTTTCAAATCTGCTGAAAGTTCACGAGCCCGACAAACGGCGACATGCCAGGGGCCTCGTCGACGTTTGCCGGTCAAGCTCAGCAGCTAGGAACGTCGACGGTAATCTTCGGGTCGTCGACAAGCGGCTGGACCGGTACGCGAGCTTCGCCCTCGGCTGTGGGCTCGGTCAGATCGAACTTCAGCTCAACCGTCTGGCCTCGCGGAATGACGGCCCTGGTCATGTAGGCCGGGTGACCCTGTTCGGTTCCGTTGACGGCAAACGAAATCTGTCCACCCACGGAGACGGCATCGAGTTTGGCGCCGGCTGTCGCAAGCAGAGTGACTGCAGCCACATTGGTGCCATTGGGCAGTCGTCCGGGGTTGTCGACGATCCCGCTGACATATTCGGTCAGGTCGGCGTCGGGCGCGTTGTTGGTCAGTCGAACGGTGACCGTTGTCTTTCGGGTGTCGCCGGTGCACGTCTGGGCTGTGTAGTCGATTTCTCGTGTGAGGTAGTAGTCGAGCTTGTTGCCGGCTTGGTTGTTGATCACCACACCGGCGTACGGAGCGGCATCATCGGGAATGGTGTGCGCGAGGACGGTGTCGGCAAGAACCGATTGTTCGTCGGGGTGAGAGCTCCACACTGCGATTCTGCCCTCGCTGACACCTCTGCCCAGAGCCTCCAGTAATGCGCTCGGCGACTTGATGTTCCCGGTCATCTTCGCCACGACACGGGCCGCGATTGTCTGCAGATACTGCTTTCGTGCCTTGTTGTCGGAGGGAAAGCGTGCGTACGCGGTCGACTCGGTCAACTCAACGACGTTGTCGGCCGTTACCGACTCTCCGTCCGGCATCTCTACTGGTCCCACCGCCGCGAGGAGGTAACTCAGTGCTATCGGATCGGTCGCTATCGCGCCGTCGACCAGCTCACCCCCGGACTCCTGTGACCACAGGGACTGCCAGATCTGCGCTGCGTAGGGAAAGTGCGAGCTGAGGTTGCTGTTGCGAAAATCGGTGGTCGGTCGACTGTTTCCGTACAGCTGGTTGAAGTCAGGACCAAGGTCTATCGGTTGATTGTCCAGTGTTAGTTCGGAGTTGGGGGAGAGTGTGTCCACCCGAGCGGCGCCGTCGTCGACTCGGACGATGCCGTATCCACCCAACAGGCCGCCGGTTCCTCGCGCTTCCGCATTGGTCTGGAAACCGATGAAGTAGTTGCGCGGTCCGTCGGTGCCGAGCATTGCCGGTGCGATGCGCGCCGCGGTGGCGGTGTTCGTCAGGAGGGTAGCCAGTTCGCTTGTCTGCGACTGTAATTCTGCTCTGGCATCGTTAACTCGGCCCAGGTACTTCGATTCGGGAACTTCCTGTGCCTGCGACGACAGCAATTCCGCGGCGATAGCTGTTTCGGCCAGTTTCGGTTCCGCTTCGCGTAACGGTGCGAGTGCCAAGCGCCCACCGGGCTGCACCAATTCCGTTGGTGCGAGTGAAGTTCCGGTAGTCACGGCAGGGCCGAGAACGTCACGCGTAAGCCCCTGAACGACCTCGGTCATCTGGCGCGTCGACTCGAACGGCGACCCGATGACGGGAATTGCGGCGGTGATGTTCCAGGGGAGTGAATGGGTGTTGTCGTATGCGGCCGATGCTTCGCGATCGGCTTCCGCCGCGGCAGACTCTGCGACTCCCGTATCTCCGGCCAGGAGAGCGCTCTTCGCCGACTGTGCGTGGTCGCGAGCCGCCTCCAGGTTGTCTTTCGCCTCGTATGCCGTGTACCCGAGCCATGCCACGAAACCGCCCACTACCAGCGTCGTTGCGGTGATCGCGACTGCTGTTCTACGGCTTCGGAGAAAAGCGGCCGCCCCCTTGGTTTCGCGCTCCGGGCCCCTCGGTGGGATGGTGTTGGAGCCGCTCGGTTCAGCCCCGGAATCGTCGTCGGACTTTGGTCCCACCGTGTCGTTGTTCATCCGCTGAAGCTCCTGACGTTTGAGTGCGTGAAAGCTGCGTCGACATGTCTAGCAGTGTTGGCCCAGTGGTGAAAACTTAGACGAGACAGTAGGGTTCGGTTCGGCCGTTCGTGGTGTTCGCTCCCATGGATTCACGTGATCAGCCACCGAACGTTCGTGAATTACAAGGCTGGTGAAATGTGAGGTGACGGGTTGAGTGCTTTTCCGTTGTCTCGGGCTCAGCTCGCGCTGTGGTTCGCGCAGCAATTGAGTCCGTCAACTCCGTTCGTGGTGGCTCAGTACGTGGAACTACGCGGACCGGTTGACGTCGACGCGCTGATCGAGGCAACGAATACGGCATGTCATGAATTGGAGTCGCCGTTCGTTCGCCTCGTCGCTACCGATGCCGAGCCGGCACAGGTCGTCGATCATTCGATCGTCGACGATCTCGCATACCTCGACTTACGCAGCGACCGCGACCCGGTTCAGCGCGCGAACGAGTGGATGACAGCGGAATACTCACGGCCACTTGACGTGATGTCTGACCGCCTGATCTCGGCAACCTTGCTTCACCTGGCAGATGAGCACTACTACTGGTACTCGCACGCCCATCACCTCGTGCTCGACGGACATGCGGCGATGACACTCACCGCTCGGGTGGCCGAGCGCTATTCGCATCTGGTTCATGGCAAGACGCTGACTCCTTTCGGTGGTCTCGGGGTACGTGCACTGCATGACCTCGACGTCGACTACCGATCCTCGTCGCGGTATCGATCGGACGAGCAGTACTGGACGGAGATGTCCGAAGGCCTGCCCCGCCCGGTTCGCCTCGCCGACGGCGCCGGGCTGACGTCCATGCCGCAGCGCATGATGGTTCGGACACTGAATCCAACTCTTGCAAAACAACTTTCGGATGTCGCGACCGAGTGGACTACCTCCGAGGTGGCGGTCCTCGTCGGTGCATTCGCGTCCTATCTCGGTCGCATGACGGATTCCGATGACGTAGTCCTCAGCTTGCCGGTGTCCGGCCGCACCACGGCGACGTCGAGACGTTCAGGTGGGATGCTGTCCAACATCGTGCCTGTTCGTGCGCGACTCGAACGGGATCTGTCGCCACGAGAACTGGTGCGTCAGATCTCGGTTCAGATGACCGGTGCACTACGCCACCAGCGATTCCGTTACGAGGACATGGGCTTCCAGGAGGGGCAGGGCGGATCCCGTGAGGCGGCGGGCCCGGCCGTGAACGTCATGATGTTTCACGAAGCGATTCGGCTCGGTGACGTCGTCGGCGAATTTCACGTCCTCACATCCGGACCCACCGAAGACCTGTTCTTCAGCATCTATCCGTCGATCGCGGGGGAGAACGTTCGCCTGTCCTTCGAAGCCAATCCGCACCTCTACAGCGAACGTGACCTGGCGATGCATCATCGTCAGTTCGTTCGGCTACTCGAAGGGTTCCTCGACTCGGCTACCCGTGCGCTCGGTGACCTCCGCATCCTCTCGACGGATGAAGTGAAGGATCTGGTCCCCGCGCTGGGTCCGCGGACGGACGGATTCGCGACGCTCGATTCGGTCATCAGAGGCGGCGCAGGGCAGGGGAGTGCTGTCGCGATCCGCGAGCAAGGTGTGGACGTCACTTACGACCAGCTCGGCGCTCGCGCGGGTGCACTCTGCGCCTTGCTCGTGGAGAACGGAGTCGGACGAGGCGACGTCGTCGGGATCCTCACCGAGCGCTCGACCGATTCCGTAGTTGCATTCCACGCGGTAGTGCGGGCTGGTGCTGTCCTTCTTTTCGTGGATCCTCAAACACCCTCCGAGCGTGTCGCTTTCATTCTCGACGACGCCGACGTGTCCGTTGTGGTCGGTGGCGAACTCGTGGACGTGCCGGCTTGGGTGTGCGTCGTTGATCCCAGTGGCGACGAGACCGTCGAAGGACCGGTGGATCGACGCGTGGGGGCGGGTTCATCTATCGCCGACCTGTCTCTGGACGACACCGCCTACGTGGTCTACACCTCTGGTTCTACCGGGCGACCGAAGGGTGTCGCGGTCACGCACCGAGGCATTGTGCCGTTGCTGCGTTCTCACGCACGGCGTCTGAACATCGATAGTTCCTCCCGCGTCGCGCTCCTTGCAAACACATCGTTCGACGTGGCGATCCTCGAGATTCTGCTTGCACACGGCTGCGGCGCGACCGCAGTGATCGTTCCTCCCGGATTGATCGGCGGAGTGGACCTCGATGACTATTTGCGGCTCGAAGGTGTCACGCACCTGAACTCGACGCCATCGGTTCCGTTGACGATGGATCCTCGGGCTTTGCCAGAACTTCGAGTCCTGAACGTCGGCGGCGAGCGACCGCCGGGAGCGCTAGTGGATGCGTGGTCGAGTCACGTCGACATCGTGAATTCGTACGGGCCCAGTGAAGCAACCGGCGCGGCATTCAGGAGCGCGCCGCTCGAGCCTGGTGGTGATACTCCGATCGGGCGCCCGCTCGACGGCGTTTCCGCTGTGGTGTTGGATTCGTCGTTGCTGCCCACTCCGGTCGGCGCCGCGGGGGAGCTGTACGTGATGGGACACGGACTGGCGCGAGGGTACCTTTCTCCGACGCTCACCGCGGAGCGTTTTGTCGCTGCGCCCTTCGGTGCTGCCGGCGTTGGTGAGCGTATGTACCGCACCGGGGACATGGTGCGATGGAACGCTGCCGGTCAACTCGAGTTCTTGGGCCGCTCTGACCAACAAGTGAAGATCCGTGGAGTACGCGTCGAACTGGGCGAGATCGAGGCTGTGCTCCTGTCGACTCCCGGCGTTGCGCAAGCAGCGGTGGTCGAGCGATCAGGGTCGCTTGCGGCGTATGTGACCGTGGCCGAAGGTGCAGCTCATCCGTTGAGCCAGACGATGGTGCTCGATCATCTGGCTTCCCGACTTCCTCGTTCCATGTTGCCGAGTTCGGTGACTATTTTGGCAGCATTGCCCGTCACGAGCCATGGAAAGACTGACCGTTCAGCGCTCCCCGAACCGGCGTCGTCCGCGCCGGCCGAGCAGCGCGCGGCGGTCAACCACCCGATCGGGTACGACGAGGAATTGATTGCCTCGGTGATGGCCGAGGTCCTCGGCGTCGGAGTTCTCGGACCGCACTCCGACTTGTTCGCCTGGGGCGGTAGTTCACTCGACGCCGTGTATGTCGCCGCGCGAGTGAGTTCCGCCCTCGGAAGACGGGTTGGTGTCAGGGACGTGTTCGGTGCCCCGACGCCGGCGCGCCTGGCCCGGGTGATCCGTGCGGGGCGGGCGGAGTGGATGGTGGAACCCCAGCGCATTTCGGACGACCTCGTCGTGGAAATTGCACCGGCGCAACAACGCCTGTGGTTACTGAACCGTCTGGATCCCCAGTCGTCGGCGTACAACATTGCGTTCGAGGTCGCGTTCAGTGGTGCTCTGGATATCGAGGCGATGAGGGTGGCGGTAGGTGACCTGACCGATCGCCATCTCGTCTTGCGTACTGTTTTCTCGTTCGACCAGAATCACGACGCGTGGCCGATCCAGGTTGCGACCGCGACTCCGGTGACTCTGATCGAGGTTGCGTCCGAGGATTACGAGGCTGCGTCAGCGGATTTGGTTGCGGCGGGTTTCGACCTGGCGACCGATACGCCTCTTCGCTTGATCCTCGCCTCCGGCAGCGACGCCGACCACCGCATGACCGTGGTTGCCCATCACATCGCCCTGGACGGCCTTTCGTTCGCGACGATCGTCTCGGACCTCATCGCGGCGTACGACGCTCGCGCCGCTGGGAGTTCGCCGATCTGGCCTTCGCCCGCTCTCGACTACCGCGACTATTCCGCTTGGCACAGAACCATTCTCGGTGATCCCGCGGATCCACAGAGCTTGGCAGGGCGACAGCTGGAATTCTGGTCCGACACACTCGCCGGTGTTGATCCGACTCTTGCGCTTCCCGTGGACAGATCCCGCCGGCCGGACCAACCGTCGTCGGCTCGGGACGTGACGTTCGAGTTGCCCTCACCTATCCATGCGGCGCTGAACGAGATCGCTCGCGCGCACGACTGCACAACCTTCATGGTGTTGCACGCTTGCCTTGCGATCGCACTGAGCAAGATCACCGGTGCGTCCGATGTGGTCATCGGGACCCCGACCTCCGGACGAACGCATCCTTCGTTCGACGGTGTCGTCGGTATGTTCGTCGGGACCGTCGCGCTGCGAACGCTCCTTCGCGGCGGAGACACGTTCGGTGAGTTCTTGACTCGGGTGCGCGAGGTTGATGTGGCGGCCCTGTCCAATGCCGACGTCCCGTTCGACTGGGTGGTCGACCGTGCGGTCGGTAGGGCCGTAGGCGAGAAGAATTCTTTCCTCCGAGTTGTTCTCGCTGTCGATCCGGTAGCGCCCGACTCCGAGATCGCGATGGGAACTCTGACGGCGCACGGCACTCCGCTACCCCCCGTGCACCCTCGCTTCGACCTCGAAGTGACGGTGCGCGAGGATCGTACGATTGACGGCGACGCGAGCGGTATTCTCGGTACATTCCGATATGCCGACGATTTGTTCGATGCAGGCACCGTGCAGAGCTGGGTCGAGCGGCTTCGTCGAGTGTGTGATTCGATTACCGAGAACTCGTCAATCATGCTGCGTGACATCGATGTTCTCAGTGTTGCGGAACGCGAAGAATTGTCGGCTCGGGTGCCGGCGCCGTCGATTGTCGCGCAGTCGCTGCCTGACCTCTTCGGTGCCGTCGCAGCCCGGCATCCGAATGCAATCGCGGTGTCGAGTGGCGATACTCGTTTCACCTATGAAGAGGTGCGAGTTCGTTCGGAGGGCCTTGCCGCTGTCTTGATCGATCGAGGAATTCGAGTCGGTGATCGCGTGGCGGTCGCCCTGCCTCGATCGGTCGACCTCGTCGTAGCCATCATCGCTGTCGTTCGCGCGGGCGCGACGTACGTCCCGATCGACTTGCAGTATCCCGACGCTCGTATCCACTACGTACTTGCCGATGCAGGCCCGAAAGCGATTCTGTCGACGGACGAATCAGCTGGGCGGTTCGTTGGGTACGAGCAACCTGTCATCTTCGTGGACGAGACGACTGACGCTACGGCCGACTGGCCCGTTGCACAGTCGGAGTCCGCCGCCTACGTGATCTACACTTCCGGATCAACCGGAGCTCCCAAAGGCGTAGTGGTGTCTCAGGACAACGTGTTGGCGCTGCTCGCCTCGACCCGAGAGATCTTCGACTTCAACGCCGAAGATGTGTGGACGATGTTTCATTCGTACGCATTCGACTTCTCGGTCTGGGAGATGTGGGGTTCGTTGACCACTGGCGGATCCCTCGTGATCGTGGACGGTGATGTCGCACGCTCACCCGAAAGATTCGCGGATCTGATTGTGCGGGAACGAGTGACTGTTCTCAATCAGACCCCGGCCGCCTTCTATGCGTTGGCGGAAGTCACGCAGGAAATGCTGCTTCCGCTCCGGACGATTGTTTTCGGCGGTGATCGCCTCGACGCCGGGCGCGTGGAGGCTTGGTTCGATCGGCACCCGGACGTGCGGGGCGTCAACATGTTCGGAATCACCGAAACCACAGTCCATGTAACCAGTTTCGATCTTGTCCCCGGTGACGAGACTGTCTCGCCGATCGGGTCCCCACTACCAGGGTTGCGCAGCTACGTACTGGACGCGTCGTTGAAGCTCGTCCCTCCGGGATCTGTCGGCGAACTGTATGTTGCGGGTCCGCAGGTGGCCGAAGGCTACTTGGGTCGACCCGCGATGACGTCTTCGCGATTCGTGCCTGAACCTGGATTCGATGGATCACGGATGTACCGCAGCGGCGATCTGGTCCGTTGGCGAGCCGGCCGACTCGAATATGTTCGCCGCGCCGACGGTCAGATGGCACTGCGCGGTTACCGCATCGAACCGGGCGAGGTCGAATCCGCGCTGTTGGCTCACACGTCGGTGGAGCAGGCCGCGGTAGTGGTGAGAGAACTCGACAGCGGGCCGACTTTGGTCGGCTACATCACCCCGGAGAGCGGACACGACCTCGACGGCGTCTTGCGGACTGCTCGTTCGTTGCTGCCCGCGCACATGGTTCCGTCGGCTTTGATGGCCCTCGCGTCATTACCGGTCACGATCAACGGCAAAATCGACCGAGCATCGTTGCCGACCCCGGTGTCTCTCACGCAGCCGACTCGGCAGTCGCGAGACTTCTTCGAGCAGACAGTCGCAGCCATTCTGAGCGATTTGATGGAAGTTCCGCATGTCGATCCGGTCCGGAACCTCTTCGATCAAGGCGCCAATTCCCTGATCGCCACTCGTCTTTCGTCGCGTCTGAACTCCGCCCTGGGCTGTAACCTCGACGTCCGCGATGTGTTCGAGCACCCATCCGTCGATCAGCTCGCCGACATCGCTGCTGCGCGGATAGGCGTAGGGCGAACCGGCGCGGAGCACGCGTCTGACGTGTCCTTGGTGCCTCGTTCGGACAACACGGAAGTGCACCTGTCAGCTTCCCAGCATCGAATGTGGATTCTGAATCAGTTGGATACAGACTCCGCCGGATACAACATCCCGATCGTGCTGCGCTTGGCAGGCGAGCTGGACGTGGTTGCGGCCGAACTGGCAATTCGTGACGTGATCAATCGCCATCGCACTCTGCGGACCGTGTACCCGGTTGTCGGCGGCGGCCCGGTTCAGACGGTGCTCGACGCCGAGGATGCGCTTCCGGCCTTTCAGCTCGAGGCACTCGACGGCGGCGACGCCGAGAATTGTGTAGCAGAACTGGTGGGTTCGGGCTTCGATGTCACCGTTGATCCGCCCGTACGTGCGGCACTTCTCCAGGTTTCACCTGTCGAGCACATCCTGGCTGTCGTCGTCCATCACATTGCCGCCGACGCTCGATCACTCGAATTGTTGGTCCGCGACTTCACTGCGGCGTACATCGCCCGCTCGGCGCAGCACGCTCCGCAGTGGTCGCCGCTCGCGCTCGAATACTCCGATTACAGTGCATGGCAAAGGGAATCGGGGATTCCCGAGACGGTACGCAGCTACTGGATGCAGGCTCTCGAAGGACTTCCCGAGCAGGTGACGCTTCCCCTCGATCGTCCACGTTCGACGTCCGCCCGTGCGTCGAGCTGTCGGGTGGAGATCTCACGTTCGGTACGAACGGGCCTTCAGACACTCGCACGATCGAACAACGCGACCATGTTCATGGTTGTACACGCCGCTCTCGCGGCGCTGTTGGCGAGGTACAACGGTAGCAATGACGTAGCTGTCGGCACTGTTGTGTCCGGACGCGTCACACCTGAACTCGACGAGCTGGTCGGCATGTTTGCCGGCACGATTGTTCTTCGAACCGAAGTCGATCCGTCGAACTCGTTCGGCCGGTTGGTCGAGCAGGTTCGTCAGCGTGACGTAGCGGCGTTCGCGCACGCAGAGATGCCCTTCGAATCGCTGGTCGATCTGATCGACCCATCGCGATCGCGTTCGCGACATCCGTTGTTCCAGGTAGCGCTCTCGTTCCGAACTGCTGAGACCGCCGCGTGGTCGATACCAGGGCTGGACATCACACAGATTGCTCCTGAAGTCAGGCACGCAAATTTCGATCTGCAGGTCAACGTCACGGACGAGGGGGTCGGGGGCGGACTCGGTCTCGAATTCGTCTACAACGCTGATCTATTCGATGATCTGACGGTATCGAGCTTTGCGGGCCGGTTCGAGCGCTTCCTGAATCAAGTGTCGGTCGACCCGAATGGCCCCGTAGGGAAAATCGACCTGTTGGACAGTGCGGAACGAGCTCTTCTCGTCCCCGCACACGGCGCGGTCGACCGGCCTGATCGATCTCGACTTTCCGGTACGACACTTGCCTCCATGCTGCGCTTCGGCGTCGAATCCGCCCCGGACGCTGTGGCGGTCGAGGGTGAGGGCAACACACTGACTTACCGGGAACTCGATGCCCAGTCGGATGTCGCAGCCGACGAGTTGCGCTCCCGGGGAGTAAGAGCCGACCAGGTCGCTGCTTGGACTGCAGATCGGTCGATTGCGTCGATCGTGCAACTGTGGGCAATCGCGAAGGTCGGTGCAGCTCCGGCATTGACGGACCCGGAACAGCCGCAGGCGCGAGTACGCGATGTCCTCGAAACACTGGGCACCGGAGCGATCGGCGGCCGCAACGCTGGTGGTGAAGACGCTGGTGGTGAGAAAGTCACCGACTCGGTGCGCGAGTATTCCGAGAACCTGGCGGCCTACGTAGTTTTCACGTCAGGAACGACCGGAACCCCCAAGGCTGTGGTCGTGACCAACGGCGGGCTCGGTGTGATCGCCGAAGACCTGCCCGGTCGATTCTCGGCTGGGCCAGGTTCTCGCGTATTCCATCGCGGAGCGCCAGGATTCGACATGACGTTGCTCGAGGTGCTCATCGCGAGTGCGTCCGGGGCCACGCTCGTTCTGGCGAAGAACGAAGAACTGTTCGGCTCGGGACTCGCATCAGCACTGAGGCGCGAGCGAATTACTCATCTGTGCGCCACACCTACTGTCGTCGCCTCGATCGGCGATCCTTCGCTGCCGGACCTTTCCACGGTGATGTTCGGGGGCGAGCGACTCGGCGGCGCGTTGGCGAAGCGCTGGCAAGCCGGACGCCGAGTCATCAACGGATACGGACCTGCCGAGTCGACGATGTATTCGCTTGCTACCGAACCACTGTCGATCGAACAACTGTCGGCTGACACTCACGACGGATCGATCGGGTATCCACTGGCCGGGGTCGACGCCGTCGTGCTCGATGATCGACTCGAACCGGTGCCGCCGGGAGTCGCCGGCGAACTGTATCTCTCCGGTCGAATGCTCGCTCGCGGTTACGCCGGCCAACCGGCCCGAACTGCGGAACGATTCGTGGCAACCGGTTCAGGCGCCCGGATGTACCGGACGGGCGACCTGGTGATGTGGAAGCCGGAAAGCCCCAAATCCGAGGGGAATACGTATCGCCTGCATTATCTCGGGCGAACCGACGTGCAGGTGAAGGTCAACGGTGTCCGGATCGAACCGGGTGAGATCGAGGCAGTCATTCAGTCTGTCGCGAACGTCGACTTCTGTGTCGTCGGGGTTCGGTCGGCCGAAGGTGGAAGTCCTCTGTTGGTCGCCTACGTGAGAAGTTCAGGTGCCGAAAGAGTTGACACTGGTCAACTTCGCGCTGCCGTCTCAGAAGTCCTTCCGACGTACATGGTTCCGCATGTCATCGTCGACATCGAGGGCGAGCTTCCGATGCGGAACGGCAAGGTCGACTTCGCCCGTCTCCCGTCGCCGACACTGGATGCTTCCCGTGCCGAGGGACCGGCCACCGCCACCGAACGTCTTGTAGCCGGAGCTTTTGGTTCCGTCCTCGGTGGGAATGAGGACGACCGCGACGCAGACTTCTTCTCGCTCGGGGGCAACTCGCTGTCGGCCGCGGAGGTTACCTCGCTCTTGAGTAGTTCTCTGGGGCTGGTTGTTCCGCTCAGGACCGTATTCGAGCATCCAACAGTTGCGGCGTTGGCAGCCCGGCTCGATTCGCTCGAGCAGAACGACTCGGTGACCGATCTTGTCCGACTGGAACCGCGCCGCGATCCCACGCCCGCACCCCTGTCACGAAACCAGCGTGCGATGTGGGTACTGAATCAGCGGAACACAGCGAGCGGCGCGTACAACCTGCCGATCTGCATCGAGATCGACGGTGAACTCGACGCGGCCGCGCTGCGTCAGGCAGCAACGGATCTTGTCGGTCGTCATGACGTCCTCAGAACCCGGTATCCGGGCACTCCACCGGTTCAGGTCGTGGATCCTCCGACCTCCGTGACAATGGAAACGCGGCGGGTCGCCGACATCGAGGTCGAGGTGCTGCTGCGAGAGTTCGGCTCGCGCGGTTTCGATGTAGCGGCAGACCTGCCGGTGCGCTGGATGCTGCTCCAGGTGTCACCGGTCAGGCACGTTCTGGCAGTGAGCTTTCATCACATCGCAGTCGACGGGGTGTCGATGCGAACGGTGGTCGGCGACCTGCTGACCGCGTACGGCAAGCGACGAGCTGGACTGGATTCGCAATGGTCTCCGTTGCCGATCCAGTACGGGGATTTTGCCGCGTGGGAGGCAGCACGTGACGTTTCCCCTGGCGTCGAGCAGTTCTGGCGCCGAACGCTGGACGGTGTGACATCTGTGTCTCCGCTGACGGTGGATCACTCCGATGGCGGGCCGGATACCGTGGCGCAGCGAGTGAACTTCGTGATACCAGCCGTCATCACCTCGGCACTGCAGGCGCGAGCCGACCGATTGAAGGTCTCGCTGTTCGCGGTAGTTCATGCGGCGTTGTCGGTGGTGCTTGCCAAGCTGAGTGGAAATCCCGATGTTGTGATCGCCACAGCTGTCGACGGACGGCGGGCGCCTCAGCTCGACGGCGTGGTCGGCATGTTCGTGGATACGGTGCCTCTTCGCCTTCGGATCGACGGGGACGTGCCGATCGATCTTCTGTTGGGTGCAGCTTTCGATGCTGATGTGGCAGCGTTCGAAAACAGCTCTGTTCCTGCCGAATTGGTTGGTGAGCTGCTCGGTGGACGAACTCCCCAGATTGCGCTGGGTCTGCAGAACTTCGCGATCCCTGCCGTGGAGGTTTCCGGTCTCACGATCGAGGCTCGCGAAATCGAGACCGCGACAACGAAGTTCCCCATGCATGTCTCGCTCGCACCCGCTGTCGACGGTTCATTGACCGGAGCGCTCATCTATGCCGCGAGCGCATTCGATCCTTCGAGCGCCGACGCGGTTACCCGACAGCTGTCGAGGGTGCTCACCTCGATTGCCGAGGATGTGCCAGTACTCGTTTCGGATCTCGCGGTGGGCGCGGCGCCCAGTTGGACTGCTGCCGAGGTCGATTCGTCCCGCACGCTGACCGAGATCTTCGCCGCCACCGCGGCGCGATTCCCGAACAACATTGCTCTCGACGACGGACACCGCACGGTGACGTATGCCGAACTCGACTCTGCCTCGGATGCCCAAGCCTGGGAACTGGTGGCTCGGGGAGCAGGACCGGGTGCCGTGTACGAGATTCCGGCGGTACGGACTATCGCGTACCTGGTCCGAATGTTGGCGATCTCGAAAACGGGCGCGGCATTCGTACCGATCGACCCCGACCTGCCGCCGGCACGTCTGAAGCAGCTGCGCACAGTCCTCTCCGATCGCAGCCCTGTTCCCGGTCGGCAGTATCCGGATTCAGTCGCGTACGTTGTTCACACGTCCGGGTCGACCGGTGAACCGAAAGGCGTTGCAGTCACCCACCGAGGACTGGGCCTGCTGACCGACGATGCTGTCCGCAAGTACGGCGTGACTTCGGACTCGGTTGTGCTGCACGGTTACAAACCGACGTTCGATGCAGCAATCCTCGAGATGATGTTGGCGATCGGCGCCGGGGCTACCTTGGCGGTCGCTCCTCGGGAGGCTTTCGGCGGAAGGGCACTCGAAGAATTCGTCGCAGAACGCGGCGTCACTCACATGTTGTCCACTCCAGCCGTACTCGACACGATGGCTCCGGAGCGGTTCGATTCGCTCGAGGTGGTGGCAGTCGGTGGCGATGTGCTCTCACCTTCCACCGCGCGTGCGTGGAGTCGCCGCGCGCGAATGCTCAATGCGTACGGACCGACGGAATGCACGGTGGTCACCACTGTCGCCGAGGTGGATCATCGGGTCACCATCGGAGTCCCGCTCGCCGGAATCGGTGCAGAGGTGCTCGATACGCGACTGCGTCCGGTGCCGTGGGCCGGGATCGGTGAGTTGTACGTCAGCGGGCCCGGGCTTGCGATGGGCTATGCCGGAGATCGTGCCGGCACCGCCACGTCGTTCATCGCAGCACCCGGTGGGCACCGCCGTTATCGGACCGGTGATCTGGTTCATCGCCGCACGGATGACACTCTCGGATTCGTCGGACGCTCCGACCGTCAGATGAGCGTGCGAGGAATCCGCGTCGAGCCCGCCGAAATCGAATCAGCTCTGCGTCGGTGCACGGGCGTCGAGGCTGCGGCGGTTGTCCTCGTCGACGACATTGCGGTTGCATGTGCGGTCGGCGATGGTGTGGAGGCGGATCAGCTGACAATCGAGTTGGCCGCGATGTTGCCTGCGTATCTGATGCCCGGCCGCGTGGTCGTATTGGAGTCGATCCCGCTCACGACGAACGGAAAACTGGACGCAGATGCGTTGCGGCGCCATGTGTTCGAGAGCCAGGCGCCCGATGCAGCAGTGACGGTTTCGGAGGAACTCGTCACCGCTGTCATGTCGGAACACGTGTCCGGAAGTTTCGGCGCTCTGCACAACCTGTTCGAATCAGGTGGTGATTCGTTGGCCGCGGCAGCGGTGGCAGGTCGACTCGCCTCGATCTTCGCGCGAGATGTGCCTGTTCGCGCCGTCTTCGACAATCCGTCGCCGCGAGCGATGTCTCAGTGGCTGTCGGCGAGCGCGTCCGATGGCAAACGCCGCGAACTGACTCGACGTGATCCCGGCAAGCCGGCCCCGCTGGCGCCCTCGCAACAACGACTCTGGCTGATCAATCAGCTTCAGCCGGAATCGACTGCGTACAACCTGACGTTTGCAGCGGTCCTGGCAGACGACATCGATCGTTCGGTCTTGAGCAGCGCGCTCGGCGACGTCGTCGATCACCATGCCGTATTGCGAACTGTCTGTGTTCCGGGTGAATTCGGTCCGGAACAACTTGAAATGGACTCTGTTGCATTCGATCTCACTGCGGAATACGTCGGCGATATCCGTGCGAACGCTTCGGCGTTCGCGACTGTGCCGTTCGATCTCGAACGAGATGTTCCGTTCCGTGTGCGTGTGATCACCGAAAAGGCAGGAGTCGACTCTGCAGGACTGACGGTCCTGGTCATCGTTGTTCACCACATCGCGATCGACGGAGCGTCGATGGGCCCGATCCTGACCGATTTCGTGGCAGCCTTCCAGGCCAGGTCGGCAGGTCTTCCCTGGGATCGCTCGTCGGGGGAGATCAGCTACGGCGACTACAGTTTCTGGGCGAGAGAGAGCTTGGGTGACCCCGAGGATTCTCTCAGCATGGCTCACCGGCAACTCGACTACTGGTCGGACGCACTTTGTGGCGTCGAGGATGTGTTGGCTCTACCCGTCGACAACCCCCGGAGTCCCGTGTCTTCACGATCCGAGGAGATGGTGACGGAAGTCCTCGACGGCGCCACCTACGACGCGTTGTCGGCGTTGGCTCGTTCGCATGGCGTCACGGTATTCATGGTCGTCCACAGCGTGATTGCCGTGCTGCTCGCTCGCGAGTGCGTCACGGACGACGTCGTGGTGGGAGCAGCTGTGAGTCTGCGGAACGATCCGGCGCTGCTGAGCGTCGCCGGAATGATGGTGGGTACTGTCGCATTGCGCACGAGGATCAACTCCACCGATCGCTTCGCTGCTGTTCTGGACGAGGTTCGCCGTGTCGATCTGGAAGCAATGGCGAACGCGGACGTCTCGTTCGACGACGTCGTTGCGAAGGTCGATCCGCCGCGCAGGATGAACGAGCATCCGCTGTTCACGGTCATGCTGGCGTACCGGCGAGCGCTGGAGTTGCCGCAGATCGACGGCATTACCGTCTTCGACATCGACAATGCAGGGGCGTCGACCGGTTACGACTTGACGTGGGACCTGGTCGACACCGGTGACAGTCTGACTATTCGATTGCTGTATGCGACGGACAAGTTCCGCGAGTCGACCGCGGAACTGCTCATGCAGCGGGTGAGACGTATCGCCGAATCAGTGACCGTGGAACCCGAGATTGTGATCGGGGAGATCGAACTGCTGTCCGGACTCGAACGCTCGGCGCTGACTGCTGCGAATCCTCGCCACGTCGAACCTCTGACGATTGCCGACATTTTCGAACGCGCTCTGCGTCAGGCGCCCGACGGCGTAGCGCTGGAAGAGAACGGCAGACGCTGGACTTACCGCGACCTGTACGAGGAGTCGTCGCACTGGACACGCGAGTTGGTGGTCCGAGGAATCGGACCCGACGACGTGGTGGCCGTTGCGCTCGGGCGCGGGCATCTGTGGATCGTTGCGTTGTGGGCAGTAGCGCGTGCAGGCGCAGCGTGGCTGTCGCTCGATCCGGCGCTGCCGACAGCGCGCCGGCAGACGATGGTCGAGGATTGCGGTTCGGTTGTCGGTTTGACAGCGGGAGGTGCATCCGAGAGTTTGCCCGAGTGCGTCGAGTGGGTGGCGATGGACGAATCCCGCACTGCTGGTGGCGCTGCCGAGGTATTGGCAACGCCGGCTCACCCCGACAACCTCGCCTACGTCATCTACACGTCGGGTTCCACGGGAAGACCCAAGGGCGTGGTGGTTTCACACCGCGGAAGCATGAACGTCTGCACCGCCCACGCCGAGATCGCCGAGCTCGAGCGTGGCCCCCGAGTCCTGCAATTGGCGTCGTCGACCTTCGACGCGTCGGTGATCGAGATCCTTCTCGCGGCTGCAGGGTGTGGAACGCTGATCCTGACTCCCGACTTCGTCTACGGGGGAGAAGAACTCACGAATCTGCTGATAGCCGCCGACGTAACACATCTGATCGTGACGCCGACGGTCCTGGCGACAGTCGATCCGGATGCAGTGCAACCGTTGATCGTCGAATCGATGGGGGAGCCGCTCTCTACGCGCCTTGCGTCGGCGTGGTCACCCCGACATCGCATCGTCAACGGATACGGACCGACCGAATCAACGATCGCGGCATCGATTTCCGCACGGATCACTGACGCGGACGTCACTGTCGGCACTCCAGTCCCTGGTACGACAGCATTTGTTCTCGATCAGAGGCTCCGACCGGTTCCGGATGGCGTTGCGGGAGAACTGTTCCTCGCCGGTGAGAATGTGGCACGGGGGTACGTCGCTTCCCCGGCTCTGACGTCCGAGCGCTTTGTTGCCAATCCTCATGCGGTGGGGACTCGGATGTATCGCACGGGTGACCTCGTGCGTCGTAGGCGTCACGACCGAGCGCTCGAGTACCTGGGTCGCAACGACGCGCAGGTGAAGGTGCGGGGTGTCCGCGTGGAACCGGCGGAGGTCGACGCGGCCCTGTCAAGCCATGGAGCAGTGGCCTTCTCGGTAACCGTTGTCTGTGACGACGGGCACGGAGCCGCTGAACTCCGGTCGTACGTAACGCTGGCGGAAAACGGTTCGGCGACGGAATCGGAGCTTCGCGGGTTCGTCTCCGGCCTGCTGCCGAAGCACCTGCTGCCTTCGTCGGTGACGATAGTGGGCGAGGTACCGTTGCTCGCTTCGGGGAAGATAGACGCAGCGGCACTTCCTGCTCCTTCACCGCAGCCAGGGTCGAGTGTGGATCGACCCATCTCGGATACCGAACGTCACGTGGCACAGGCATTCGAGGGCGTGACAGGCGCGAAATCGGTCGGCCGCTACGACGACTTCTTCGAGCTCGGCGGGACATCGATGGGTGCAGTTCGAGTGGCTACGCGCTTGCGTGAGAGCCTGAACAGGGAATTCCCGGTTCAATGGATTTTCACCGACCGAACTGTGGCGGAGCTTGCCTCTCGGATGGATCTCGTTCATGCCGATGTCTTCGAGGGTGATTCGCTTCGTTCGGATCCGCTGGACACGGTCGTCATGCTCGGAGGCGACCCCGATGACCAACGGCCGCCGTTGTTCTGTGTGCATCCGGTCAGCGGAATCGCCTGGTGCTACGCCGGACTCGTCGGTCAGCTGCGGGGTCGACGGGTGTACGGCATCCAGGCAACGGGAGCAGGTGAATTGCCAGGCACGGTGGCGGAGTTGGCGTCGGGGTACGTCGATGCCGTACGGACGGTGCAGCCGTCGGGTGAATACCATCTACTGGGTTGGTCTGCCGGCGGAACGATCGCGCTCGAGATGGCGAGCCAGCTCGAAGAGGCCGGCGATCTAGTCGGTTCGGTTGTCATGCTCGACGCGCTGTTACCGGAGATGATGCCATCGGTACAAGCGGCTCCGAAACCTTCCGAACTGTTCGCGCAGATCGGGCTATCCGAGGTTGAAACTGAAACTGCAGCACTGACTTTCACAGACGTTGCGACAGAGATCCGAAGGCAGACCGGTATGGATTTCCTTTCCGACACGGTACTCGAATCCGTAGTGGGTCGGGTGGAAAAACTGTCGCGAATCGTTCGGGACCACACGCCGCGGCACTATTTCGGGTCAGTGGAACTGTTTGTGGCGCAGCATGATCTGCCTGAACATCGTCACCTGGTCGAAAGGTGGTCCGAACTGGTGGGGCCGTTGCGGGCGTACCTGGTCGACTGCTCCCACTCGGAAATGTCGAGCACTGAGGTGTTGGCGGAGGTCGCCCAAGTTCTCGTCGGCTATCTCGAAGGTGTCGATTCGGATTCGAAGGATCGCAATCATACTGGGGTGCAGTAGATCTAACGGGCCGGGACTTTGGTCCGGAATTGTCACTCCCGTGGTCCCCTTGCTTCAGTTCCGCAAGTGGAATCGGTAGCATTTCCCTTGTGGCAGTAAGCCATTCAGAAACTATCTCCGGAGGATCGTATGTTGGGTTCCCTTTTTTCCATCAGCTCTGAAATCGGTGTTCCGTCCGTCGACGCGCTCTTCGAGGCTGCTCGGACCATCATCGGCGCGCTCTTCGGCCTGAGCTGACACGTCGCAGCGACCTTCCCCCGCGGTGAAGAAAGTCCCTGTTCTCCGACAAGGAGGACAGGGACTTTCGTGCAGCCTGCCGGTGAGCGTTTGCGTGGCGGTGAGTGAGCGACCTACCGGCCGTTCTGTTGATACGCGATCGCTGTCAGCAATCCGACTTCGTCGTTCACGTCTGCGGTGCTGCTGAGCCCGATCTTGTGGGTCGACTGCCCGGGAGCTTTGGCCGGGACAAGAAGTTCGGATTCGGGGGCCTCGACAAAACGTAGTCCGAGGTCGACTCGGGCCTTGGTGGCCGCTGCGATGGCGGCGAATTGGCGAGCGCGAACAAAGGGTGTGTAGGTTCCGCGGCCTTCGACCCGAACATCGGCTCCAAGTTCTTCGATCAGACGTCGGGCTGCATCGAAGATCGGCCGCAGTGCTGCCTTCGGGCCGCTGTACTGCTGGTCGATGTATTGCTCGACGGTCGGCTCCACCCATCCGGACTGTTCGGCAGTCTCGAATGCAATTGCCCACTGCGAGTTCGGCGGTACACCGTGCTCTGCTTTCAGCCACTTGCGCACTTCGTTCTGATCGAGCGGGTCGACCCCGGACGTCCGTACGGCCTCAACCCATTCTTCGAGGGTGCGCCCGGTACGGTCGCGCATGGACGAGGTGACTGCGGCCATCATGTCGGAGGGTTCCATGTGTCTGGTCTTCCGGTTGTCGCTGGTCTTCCGGTTGTCACTGTGCACGGGGAGCTCGCTCAGTCGATGCCGAGCATCGTCTTGAACGCGCGCGCGCCGGTCACTTCGACGGGATACGGCGGTGCGACAAAATCTTCGCGGCTGAGGGTGAAGAGACGACGCACGGTCATGCGACCGTCGGCAGCCAACTCCTCGACTGTGCCGTCTGCGCGGTACCCGACTTTGGTGGACACCGTGATCGAGGCGGGGTTGTCCGTGAATGCCGACGACACGACGCTTCGTGCACCCAAAGAGTCGAATGCGAATGCGCAGATTGCCTGTCGGGCGAGAGTGCCGACACCCCGGCCTTGGAACCCGCGTCCGATCCACGAGCCGGTTTCACCGGTACGACTTTTGGGAAAGTCCGTCGCGGCGAACGCCTGGCAGCCGACGATTTCTCCGTCGACGACAATGGCTGTTTCGAATTTCCAGTCGGTCATGGTCATCGCTCCGCGGACCGACCAGTGGTATTGGATGAATCTTCGCGACACTTCGTCGGGAGTGCCCACCGTCCAGGGGACGAGAAACGGCATCTGTTCGGCAGGGTGAATGCCGGCTCGGACCAGCGCAGTGAGTTCGGGGAAATGATCGTCGCGCACAGGGAGCAAGGTGATGGGCCCACACGTGATCGTGACTCCGTACGGAGGCCAGATCTCTCGCAGTGGGTCAACCATCGTCTTCAGACCTTCGTTTCGTGTGCGAATCGGGTCACAGTCTGGC
The DNA here is from genome assembly GCF_963525155.1 of uncultured Rhodococcus sp. Lineage (NCBI taxonomy): Bacteria > Bacillati > Actinomycetota > Actinomycetes > Mycobacteriales > Nocardiaceae > Rhodococcus > uncultured Rhodococcus sp. The sequence continues at coordinate 10,394 of NZ_CAURKP010000037.1, read as the reverse complement.
ATGCCAGGCACGTCCGAGTGAGCGACTTCTGGTCATCGGGATTCTTTTGCCCTCGCGGTACGGAGTCGTGACATTAGTGTGTGGACGGTGACTACAGACAAACCGGTACGTCTTCGTGAAGGTAGATCGCCTGACAGGCTTTCGCGTGGTGTGGTGGCCGGATACGCAGCGGGAAGTGTCGGTACGGGTGGATTCGGTGTTCTGCCAGGTCTGGTACTGGCGTACTACCTGACCGACACGCTCGGCGTTGCCGCGGCGCTCGCGTCGCTTGTGGTCATTGTCCCGAAAATCGCCGACGTCCTGATCGATCCGCTGATCGGGTCGATCAGCGACCGAAGCTCTCATCGAACCGGTACGCGAGTGCCACTCATGCTCGCAGGCGCTCTGGGACTGCCGTTGCTCTTCATTCTCACGTTCTCGGCCCCGGTGTCGGCCGGCCCCGGAGTCGGGGCGATGTGGGTGCTCGTCTTCTTCCTGCTCGCGGCGAGTGCCTACAGCCTCTTTCAGGTGCCGTACATCGCGTTGCCGACCGAGTTGACCGGCGATTACCACGAGCGCACCCGGTTGGTATCGGTTCGAATTGCGGTGTTGGCCCTGACAATTCTGGTCATCGGCGCCGGCGGACCCGAGCTCCGCGACGCTGCCGGGGGCGGAGCACGCGGTTATCTGGTCATGGCGATCGGGGTGTCGGCGCTGATGTGCGGGGCAATGATCTGGGCAGTTCGCGGAGCCGCGCGCCACACGGTGACTCACGCGGACGCGCCGGTCGGCTCGTTGCTCTCGCAGTACCGGGACGGGTTCGACGCGATACGACATACCCGCGCGTTCCGATTGCTGGTCATCGTCTTTGTGCTCCAAGCTCTTGCCACCGCTGTGATGTTGGCGGGTGCGCAATATCTGGCGACCTATGTGATGGGCAACGAAGGTGCGCTCACCGGTCTGTTCGTTGCACTCGTCGGACCAGCTCTCGTCGTCATGCCGTTGTGGTACCGGTTCTCGCATCGGTACGGAAAGCTTCGCGGTTACGTCGTGTCCTCGGTTCTGTTTGTCATCGCGACGGCGTTGTTGACGCTTGCGGCTGTCGACGCCGGTTCGTGGATCTACGGTGCCGTCGCGCTTGCCGGCGTCGGCTATGCCGGCATGCAGGTGTTCCCGCTGGCGATGCTTCCGGACGTCATCGAGGACGACGCGCGAATCGGTGGGCGCCAACGCGGTGGTTCGCTCAGTGGCATCTGGACAGCCTCGGAAACCGCAGGCCTTGCCCTGGGACCCGCGGTGTTCTTGGGTGTACTCGCGGTCACCGGCTTCGTCTCGAAAACTGCGGGCGAGACTGTCGTGCAACCGGAATCAGCGCTGACCGGAATTGCCCTTGGCTTCTCGGTCGTGCCGGCGATCCTGGTTGCGATCAGCCTGGTCGTATTGCGGAATTACCGCACCGAACAAGAATCCACTCACGAGAACGAAAGGTGAACGATGAGTTCCACTCAGGCCGAGGAACTTCAGGGCAAGATCGTCGAGAGCGCAAACCTCGAGAAGAGGGCGGCCGACATCTTGACTCGGTTGCGTTCGCTTCGCGAGCAGGACGCTCCGACGCACGGAGGCCGGGTTCTGTCGTACGTGTACGACAGCGGCCTCGCAGCGCTCGACGAGTTGGCAGCGGACGCAGCTCGATTGGTTCAGCCGGTCAACGGTCTCGACCCGACGGTGTTCCCGTCCACCGCGGTGATGGAGCGTGAGTTGGTTGCGTTCGCACGCGAGTTCCTCCATGGAGCTTCAGACCCAGCCGCAGATACAGACGCCGGAGGCGTAGTCGTCGGCAATGTCACCAGCGGCGGAACGGAGAGTTGTGTGTTGGCCGTCAAGGCAGCTCGCGACTTCCGTGGGCTCCCGCCGGGTGAGGGTTCGCTGGTTCTTCCGACCACCGCGCATGCCGCTTTCCACAAGGCAGCTCACCTGCTCGGACTGGAACTGATCCTGGTACCAGTAGATCCCACGTCGGGGCGCGTCGGCGCACAAGATATTGCGACGGCAGTTCGGAAAGACACGGTCTTGATCGTCGTCTCCGCGCCCAGCTACCCGTTCGCGGCGCTCGACCCGATCGCCGATGTCGCGGAAGTTGCTCGTGCACATTCGATTCCACTGCATGTCGACGCCTGCATCGGTGGGCTTGCGTTGCCGTGGTGGGGCGATCTGCCACCCTGGGATTTCCGGGTGCCCGGGGTCACCAGCATGTCGGTCGATTTCCACAAGTACGGATACTCGCCCAAAGGCGTTTCGGTCCTGCTGCACCGAGGGCGAGATCTGCATCGCAAGCAGTATTTCGGACTCACGGACTGGCCGGGGTACCCGGTGGTCAATCCCACGCTTCTCGGTTCCAAATCCGTTGCTGCTCTTGCCGGTGCTTGGGCGATTTCGCAAGTCCTCGGGCAATCCGGGTACGCCGAATTGGTGTCCCGGGCGCAGCGGGCCACTCGTGCACTGATCGGCACGGTCGAGGCAATCGAGGGTCTTCGCGTCGTGGGCTCGCCGGTGGGACCACTGTTCGCGGTCGCTACCGACGATTCCGTGCCGCTCGAACGGCGAGTGGATCCGCATCGCTGGGTGAGCGCTGTCGGTGCTCGCGGCTTCGTCCTTCAAGGGCAGCCGGCGTCGACGCAACCTGACGGGACGACGTTGCCTCGAACAACCCACCTCACCGTCACCCCGGTGACGGAATCTGTGCTCGGCGAGTTGACCAGCGCACTCGTCCTCGGTGCCGACGACGTTCGCGGCTCGGCGGCAGCCGAGGCGCCGCCGGCCCTGGCAGAGTTGGCCCGAGCATTCGAACGTGGCGATGTCACCGTCGCCGATGTTCTTGCGTTGCCCAGTGACGCCGTCGCGGCAGCGTTGACGTCGGCGGGGCTGGATCCTCGGGGCTCTTCCGATTCTCCCTTGGACATGGCGGCCATCCTCGCGGCAGTGGAATCGCTGCCACGTGAGATCACGAAGAGACTGCTGGTGGAATTCCTCGCCGGACTGGTGGAACCCTGAACTCGGCGATGAATACCGAAACCGCGATGAACACTGTCCAAAACTCGGACAAATGGCGCGAAAGATTCGCGAATCGGGCGTAAGTTTTCTGTCATCGGCTAACCATCTTTTGTCGGAGGGTTGATCAGTGACTGGTGCCGCGGCCAAGATTTTGACGGTGTTCGAGGAAGTGATCGGGGTTCCGCTTCCGGTCCGCGTGCGATGTTGGGACGGTTCGGAGGCAGGGCCACGGGACGCCGCCGCGCAGGTTCACTTCCGGAATCGGCGTGCCCTACGGCGGGTCCTGTACTCTCCCAACGAATTAGGGCTGGCGAGGGCGTACGTTTCCGGCGATCTGGACGTAGACGGCGACATCTTCGCGCTCCTCGACGTCCCGGAACTGGTCACGCGGCTCGGTGAGAATCGTTTGTCGACGTTGCCGCTGCGCTCGGTTGTTCGCGCCGCCGGTACTTTCGCCGGCTTGGGAGCGGTGGGTCCACCACCGTCACCCCCGGCGATCGAGATGCGTAGTAAGCGAGGCAAGCGGCACAGTAGATCACGCGATTCGGCGACTGTCTCCCATCACTACGACGTCGGGAATCGCTTCTACGAACTGTTCCTCGGGCCGAGCATGGTTTATTCGTGCGGATACTGGCCGGAAGGTGTCGAATCCCTCGAAGCCGCGCAGTACGCGAAGCTGGACTTGATTTGCCGCAAGCTCGATCTGAAGCCGGGAATGCGACTGCTCGACGTCGGCTGCGGTTGGGGATCGATGGCATTACACGCCGCCCAGAACTACGGCGTCGACGTCGTCGGAGTCTCTCTGAGCAACGAGCAGGTCGAATACGCCAAGGGGCGAGTTGCCGACGCGGGTTTGACCGATCGCATCGAGATTCGGGTGCAGGACTACCGCGACGTCGACGACGGCCCTTACGACGCGATTTCGAGCATCGGCATGTCCGAGCACGTGGGCCTGGTCAATTTGCCGGTGTACACGGCAAAACTCTACGACTTGCTCGTGCCGCAGGGTCGTCTGCTCAATCATGCCATCGCCGCGGTGAAGTCGTTGTCGGACAACGTCGATGACGGTCCCAGCTTCATCGACAGGTACATCTTCCCGGACGGTGAGATTCTTCCGTTGAGTAAAACCATTGATGCGCTGGAACTTTCGGGTTTCGAGACGCGTGACAGCGAAGCGTTGCGCGAGCATTACGCACTGACACTGCGCGCATGGGTGCAGAACCTCCGCGAGAACTGGGACGCATCGGTCTTACAGGTCGGTGCTCCCCGGGTGCGTACCTGGTTGCTGTATCTCGCTGCCAGTGCCCTGGGTTTCGAGGAGCCGCACAGGCTTACGATTCATCAGGTTCTGGCCGTGAAACCAGGGGATCGGGGGGCCAGCGGCATGGCCCGCTCGCGTGACAGTTGGTATCGATCGATTGAAGTCCCGCAGATCGAAACCGGTCCGCGCGTCGACTGAGGCCTATACGTTGGATTTCCATGAGCACCCGGAAGGTTGTCCTCGCGGCACTGAAGGTTTCGGCCGTTGCGGTATCGGCGCTGTTGCCGACCTCGCTGCTGTTCACACCGATGTCGAACGCCGAACCCGTGAACGATTTCTACGACGCGATTCCGGGCGACGTCGGTGATCCGGGTTCGGTGATTCGGACGGAACCGCTGGCTCTGGCCGGTGCCGTCGGCGGAGTGCCTGGTGTGGGGACCCGGATCCTGTATTCGAGTACCGACACCCACGGATCCAAGGTTGCTGTGTCGGGCTCGTACCTGGAGCCGGCTGCCCCGTGGTCAGGAGCGGGCCCCCGCCCGACGGTGGTGATCGGTCCGGGTACGCAGGGCCAAGGTGATCAGTGCGCGCCGTCGAGGATGTTTCCCACTGCCGGTCAGCTCCGCCTGGCGGAACCCGGGAATCCGTCGAACTACGGTGCCGGTGTGGACAGTGTCGGTGTCAACTACGAGTCAGCTTTTGCTTTTGCTTTCCTCGCCCAGGGCGTTCGTGTATTCGTCACCGACTACATCGGACTCGGAACACCCGGCGTCCATACCTACGTCAATCGCGCCGAGGAAGCCCATGCGATGTTGGACGGTGCACGCGCTGCCCGAGCCCTCGCGCAGGCAGGAGATGACGATCCGATAGCGCTGTGGGGCCACTCGCAGGGCGGCGGCGCCACTGCCGCTGCAACCGAACTGGCACCCGAATACGCGCCTGAGTTGAATCTGGTCGGGAGTTACGCGAGCGCGCCCCCGGCAGACCTGGCAAGCGTTCTGCGTCATATCGACGGTACCGGCCTGATGGCCGCGATCGGCTACACGATCAACGGCGTCCTCGACCGCTATCCCGCCGCCCGAGAGCCGATCGAATCTCGACTCAACGACTACGGCCGGTCCGTGCTCGCCGACGTCGCCGGGCAATGCCTCATCGATTCCCGAACCAAGTACGGGAAGCAGTCGACGGCGTCGTGGACCACAGACGGACGACCACTCGCCGACGTGGTGGAATCGGTACCGGAGATCCAACAGGTGATCGAGGAACAACGCATCGGGCGGCGAACCCCGGCCTCGCCGATTCTGGTCAACGGAGCGCTCAACGACGATTTCATCCCGTACGAGCAAACCCGGCGCCTGGTTCAGGACTGGTGCGCGCGCGGGGCCGAGGCGACGTTGTTCACCGACACCCTGCCTGCGGTGAATCCGGGGAGCGGCAACAACCACCTCGCGCCGGCCGTAGCGGACTTCGGCGTCGGATTGCAGTACGTGCTGGACAGATTCAACGGCAAGCCGATAGTCGGTGCGTGCAACGCCTGAGTCGCCGTGTCACGTAACCACCGTCTCACTTCTAACAGTGGTTGACTGAGCCCGTGAACGATCGACCGCACGACCTTCCGATCAACCCGGTTCCACGGAGCGCCCTGGGTGCCGGGCCGGCGCTGAGAGTGTCGACGGGTCTGCTGCTCGGTGTGGCCGCCGGTGTCGTCACGGCGTTGGTCGGCTACCCCCGATTCGCGTTTCTGATCGGCTGGGATGTGGCGGCGATGGTGTTCACGGTGTGGACGTGGATTCTGGTCTGGCCCTTCGACGCGACGCTCACCGCAAGCCACGCAACGCGCGAAGAGCCGGCCCGAAACGTCGCGCACCTGCTGATTCTCGGTGCCGCCGTCGCGAGCCTGGTCGGTATCGCGTTCCTGCTCCTGGCGGCACCCGACGGACATCACTACCAAGTAGTGGCGGCATCGGTTGCAGTCGGCAGCGTCGTGATCTCGTGGCTGGCGGTCCACACGCTCTTCGCCCTCGGATATGCACGGCTGTACTACTCCGGCCCCGACGGCGGAATCGATTTCAATCAGGAAGAACCGCCGAGGTACAGCGATTTCGCCTACGTGGCGTACACGGTCGGGATGAGCTTCGCGATTTCCGACACCAACTTGAAGTCGTCGGACATGCGCGCGATGGCACTCGGCCACGCATTGCTGTCGTACCTGTTCGGTTCGGTGATCGTGGCGTCCGTCGTCAACTTGATTGCGGGCCTGTGATCTCTCGAGCCGTGTGACCGATCAAGCCGCTGCACGCCCGATGCTCGAGAGGAAGCCGGCGGCTCCGAAGAACAGGCCGGCGAACACTCGATTGGTGGTTCGCTGCTGTTTGGGGGAGCGCATCAAGGTGAGCACCCGGGCGGCCAGGCCGGTGTATCCGGTCATCACGATCACGTCGACTGCGCACATCGTGGCGGCGATGATCAGATACTGCGGCAGCAGCGGCGCCGACGGGTCCAGGAACTGCGGGAGCACTGCGAGCATGAAAACGACGGCCTTCGGATTGCTCGCGTTCACGAGAAATCCGCGAAGCATCATCATCGGACCGGAACTGCTCGCGGCTGCCTCGTCGGTCTCCACCTCGGTGGGCGCCGATCGCCACTGCCTGATCCCCAGGTAGACGAGGTATGCGACACCGAACCACTTGATCAAGGAAAAGGCCACGGTCGAACTGGCGAGAATTGCACCGACCCCCGCCGCGACAATTCCGATCTGCAGCAACAATCCCAACTGCAGCCCGAAGATGTTCCAGTATCCGCGTCGCAAGCCGTAGGCAAGTCCCGACGACATCGACGCAATGGCGCCGGCCCCCGGCGACAGGCTGATCACCCAACTTGCTCCGAAGAACGCCAACCAGACGTGCCAACTCATGTCGAAAGTCCTTTGATCGGGAAATACTCCCGACAACGAGCACGCACGGGATCAGAAAAGTGTAGACGGACAGTCCTGCTCACTGCTCGCGACAGTGCAATGATCGGGAGATGACGTCGTATCCCGTACTCGACCTGACACCCGACGAATTGCTGACCACAACGCGGACCGTTCGAAAGCGTCTGGATCTGACCCGTCCCGTGCCGTTGGACCTGGTGAAGGAATGCCTCCAGATCGCCCTGCAAGCGCCCTCCGGTTCGAATCGCCAGGGCTGGCAGTGGATGGTGGTGACCGATCCGGCACTGCGTGCAGCAGTCGGGCAGATCTACAAGGAAGTCACCGACGAGTACCTTGCCTCTCACGGTTCGGCGGCAAAACTCTTCGCCGATGATCCCGATCGCGCGCCGATCCAACAGCGCGTGGGCACCAGCGTCGCGTGGCTCGGTGAGCACATGGGTGAGGTGCCGGTCCTTCTCATTCCGTGTATCAAGGCGGGCAAGACGCTGCCGGAGGGGAACCAAGCCGGTCTGTGGGGTTCGCTACTCCCGGCTGCGTGGAGCTACGCGCTGGCCGCGCGGGCACGTGGGCTCGGTACGGCGTGGACGACATTGCATTTGCAGCGTGAAGCGGAAGTTGCCGAGCTGCTGGGTATTCCGGCCGGATTCCATCAGGCTGCGCTCATCCCGACGGCGTATTTCACCGGCGAGACGTTCAAACCCGCCGCCCGTGAACCAGTCGACAACGTGCTGCACGTGGACCGATGGTGAGCCTGATCTACTCGGCGATCTGCTCGATCGACGGGTATGTGGCTGATGAGCAAGGAAACTTCGACTGGGCGGTTCCCGACGCGCAGGTCCATGCGTTCGTCAACGAGCTCGAGAGGGGAGTCGGCACGTACCTGCTCGGGCGCCGGATGTACGAGACGATGATTCCCTGGGAAACAATGGCATCCGAGGATCTCGAGCGTTCTTCGGTGGCAGGAGGACCTTCGGCTCCGGACGAGTTTGCCGGTATCGAGGCGGCGACCGCCGAGTTCGCTCAGATCTGGGGTGGCATCGACAAGATCGTGTACTCCACGACGCTGAACGAGGTGTCGACGGCGCGCACAACGATTGCCCGGGACTTCGACGCCGACGCCGTTCGTGCGCTCGAGAGCGAAGCGGTACAAGATATCTCGATCGGTGGACCGACGGTTGCGGTTAGTGCTTTCGCGGCGGGTTTGGTCGATGAAGTCAGACTGTTCCTGTGTCCGGTCAATATCGGTGGCGGATTGCGAGCTCTCCCGGAAAGCCGGCTTGATCTGCAACTGCTCGAGGAGAAAACCTTCGACGGCGGCGTCATCTATCTGCGATACGCCGTTCGCTAAGCAATCACCATCACTGCCGTGACGACGCCGAGTAGAGCGATGTAGGCGGCGGCATGGACTCGGTCCGGTATGGCACCGACGATTCGTCGGCTCAGCGCGATCGCCGGTAGGGAACCGGCGAGTAGTGCACAGACGGCCAGAAGGTCGACAGCGCCGACTCTGCCCGCCGACAGATCCGAGGCTGAACTGTGCCCTGATGAGACCGCATACACCGCAGTCGCGACGACGGCGACAGGCAAGCTCAACGGGTTGGCGCTCGCGGCGGCGTCGGCCATCGGAACTCCGCCGCGTCGCATCATCGGAACCGTCATGACGCTCCCGCCGACTCCGAGGAAACTTGCGACGGCACCGATGCCTATCCCGACAGCGCGGACGCCGTGACGGTCAAGATGTTCGCGAGGTTCAGGTGGTCTCAGAAACCCTTGTCGCAGAAGACTGTCCAGGATTGTCACCAGCAGGTAGAGCACAAACAGAATCCGGACGACGCCGTCGTCTACGTGGCCCGCCGCAACCGCTCCGAGCCCGGCTCCGAGTGCGACGGGGCCGATCAGAGGTCTGATGTACTCCGTCCGAAGCCGTCCTGACTTCCTGAATGCGACTGTGGCACCGAGTGAATTGACCACCATCACGGCCGCCGAGGATGCTACGGCGACATGCATCGGATCGATGACGTCCGGCCTCAGCGTCGATGCAGCGTAAACGACTGGGACAGTGACGAACCCGCCACCGAATCCGAAAAGAACGGTGGCGACTCCGGTCAAGGCGCCGAAAGCGAGAAGGATGAGGGAGTAGTGAAGCACTTGATGAACGGTAGCGATTTCTCCATTGGCGCACATTCGAAGGTTCGCCACGCTCCATTGTAAATCGGACACGGACTCGGTAGGTTCCTCCGGTGCGCAACATCTCGATCAACGACGTCGATCACTCACCCCGCGGTGTTCTCGCAATCGGAACCGACTACCCACCCGGTCACGTGCTGGCCGCCCACGAACATCGACGAGCCCAGTTTCTCTTCGCTGTGAACGGTGCGATGAACGTCGAAACCGAAGACGGTGAGTGGACGGTTCTGCCGTCCAATGCGGTCATGATTCCCGCCGGTGTCGCTCATGCCGTGACAATGGACGGCGTCAGCACGCGAAGCCTCTACATCGAACCGTCCGCAGCGCCGTGGTTCCCGGTCAGGTGCCGAGTCGTCGCAGTATCGTCGCTCCTGCGTGAGCTACTTGTCGCTGCAGTCGACATGGATGTCGAGCTGAATGTGGAGGACGACTCACCCGCACACGGACGCAGCGCCGCGGTACTTCAGCTGATCCTGCACGAACTTCGCGATCTTGCGCCCCTACCTGTGGAACTCCCGCTGCCTCGGCACCCGGGATTGCGGGCGTTGTGCGCGCAGTATCTCGCAGCCCCGTCGATCCATGACTCGCCCACGCGGTGGGCTGACCGACTCCACGTCAGTGAACGAACACTGCACCGCTTGCTGATCTCGGAAACGGGGATGAGCGCGTCGTCGTGGATGCGGCGTGCCTGCATTCTTCACGCGCTGCCGAAACTTTCTGCCGGGGCCAGTGTGACGGCCATTGCGTCTGAACTCGGATACTCGACGCCGGCTGCCTTCGCGGCGATGTGCACCCGAGTCTCGGGTGCACCGCCCAGTAGCTATCGGGCGCGCGTCACGACACAGACACAGGGATGATGTCGGCGACGACGTCGTGGATGAGACCGTCACGGACTTCGAAGGTTTCACGAATCTCCACGGTCATGAGGCGAGTGCCGCCGATTCCCGCGTCCAGCAGGTAGGTGGTCGAGACGATGTCCCCGGC
>NZ_CAURKP010000036.1:0-37520 GCF_963525155.1 uncultured Rhodococcus sp. | reverse complement strand
CAGGTACGGCGTCGCGACTGTGTTGTCCACGATCAACGGAAGACCGTTCTCGTGGGCCAGTGACGAGATACCGGGTAGGTCGAGGATGTGGTTCTTCGGATTGGCGATCGTTTCGCCGTAGAACGCCTTCGTATTCGGGCGAATGGCTTCGCGCCACTGCTCGAGATTGTCGGGATCCTCGACGAACGTGACTTCGATACCCAGCTTGCGAAGGGTGTAGTGCAGGAGGTTGTACGTGCCGCCGTACAGGTACGGGCTGGAGACGATGTGGTCGCCGGCCTCGGCGATGTTGAGGATCGCGATGGTCTCGGCGGCCTGACCCGAGGAGAGGAGGAGTGCGGCGACTCCGCCTTCGAGGGCAGCGATGCGCTGCTCGACGGCGTCTTGTGTGGGATTCATGATCCGCGTGTAGATGTTGCCCGGTTCGGCGAGGCCGAACAGTGCAGCAGCGTGATCGGTGCTGTCGAAGACGTAGCTGGTGGTCTGGTAGATCGGCAGAGCGCGCGCATTTGTGGCGGTGTCCGCTGTTTGTCCGGCGTGCACCTGCTTTGTCTCGAACGACCAGTTCGCGGTCGGATCCGAAGTTGCTGCGGCGTCGGCTGTGTTGTCGGTCATGATTTGTTCACTCCAGTGGTCTGACGGATAGATGTCGGACGGGGGCGAATGATCGCCGCCCCGTGCTGGGGTCTATCTACAAGTGCGACACATACTGAAATACCTCCGTGGGGCTCGGCCCGGTCTGGGGTCCGTCCCTGTCGGACCCGCGCTTGTCACCCGAATTGCGGTGGAACTGCGCGAGCAGATCCACGTCGGGAAACCTGGTCATCACCCGGGGCACCCCACCGCGGTTGGAGGGTTGCCGTCCAGCGAGCCGGGGCTTGACGCTGGCACTCATGACCAAGTCGGATTCTACCGGGAAGTGAGCGCAGTCCTGACACGGGGCGAAATGTGAGCCGCAACCGCACGCGAGGCAGAGCGACGCAGCCCACTAGCAGGCAAAAGTTACTCGCGAGTAGAGACCGATGAGTGGACCTGCCGGTTGCGGCCTCACGGGTTAGCAGTACGCTTGTCTTGTTTGGGACTCATCTCCCGAGATCAGTCCACACCGTCTAGGTTTGATAATCGAACCGTTCGCGGACCCACTCACAAAGTGTGACCGCAACCGTGTAACCAGGGAAACTTCCTAGGAGGACGCGAAGCACCCATGTCCAAAATCAAGGTTGAGGGCACCGTCGTCGAACTCGACGGCGATGAGATGACGCGCATTATCTGGCAGTTCATCAAAGACAAGTTGATCCATCCGTATCTCGATGTGAACCTCGAGTACTACGACCTCGGTATCGAGTACCGCGACGAGACCGACGACCAGGTCACAATCGACGCAGCGCACGCGATCCAGAAGCACGGCGTCGGCGTCAAATGCGCCACGATCACGCCGGACGAGGCACGTGTCGAGGAATTCGGTCTCAAGAAGATGTGGCGTTCCCCGAACGGAACGATCCGCAACATTCTCGGCGGCACGATCTTCCGCGCACCGATCATCATCTCCAACGTTCCGCGACTCGTTCCGGGCTGGACCAAGCCGATCATCATCGGCCGTCACGCATTCGGCGACCAGTACCGCGCCACAGACTTCAAGGTCCCCGGCCCCGGCAAGGTGATGATCACCTACACGCCTGAGGACGGCAGCGCACCGATCGAGCACGAACTGGTCAACTTCCCCGAAGAGGGCGGCGTCGTCCAGGGGCAGTACAACTTCACCACGTCCATCCGTGACTTCGCTCGCGCGTCGCTCACCTACGGACTGCAGCAGAACTACCCGGTGTACCTGTCCACCAAGAACACCATTCTCAAGGCGTACGACGGTGCCTTCAAGGACATCTTCCAGCACGTCTACGAGACCGAGTTCAAGGCTGAGTTCGATGCTGCAGGTCTGACCTACGAGCACCGCCTCATCGACGACATGGTCGCTTCCGCACTCAAGTGGGAGGGCGGATACGTCTGGGCATGCAAGAACTACGACGGCGACGTCCAGTCCGACACCGTGGCCCAGGGCTTCGGCTCGCTCGGCCTCATGACGTCGGTTCTGCTGACACCGGACGGAAAGACCTGTGAGGCAGAGGCTGCTCACGGCACCGTGACGCGTCACTACCGTCAGCACCAGCAGGGCAAGCCCACCTCGACCAACCCGATCGCGTCCATCTTCGCGTGGACCCGCGGGCTCGAGCATCGTGGCAAGCTCGACAGCACCCCTGAGGTCATCGGCTTCGCGCAGGCGCTCGAAGACGTTGTCATCAAGACCGTCGAAAGCGGCCAGATGACCAAGGACCTCTCGATGCTGGTCGGCGGCGATCAGGGCTACCTGACCACCGAGGAGTTCCTCGGCGCGCTCGACGTGAACCTGCAGAAGGCCATGGCCGCGAAGTAGATTCACCGCTTCACCTGTCAAATGGGACGTCTGGGAAACCGGGCGTCCCATTTGTGTTCGCGGTCTCACGTGAGTGAACTCACCCCCTCTCACTTGGAAGTTCAACCAGATGTGAGACCACAATTGATCAGTGACTTCGTCTACCCTCTCCCGTTCTGACACCTCGACACCCGGGGTTCGTTCCGCCAGAGGTCCGGCGATGCTCGCTCTCGCTCTCGGCGGTTTCGGTATCGGCACCACCGAGTTCGTCGCAATGGGATTGCTCCCGGAGATGGCATCCGGACTCGGCGTCTCGGAACCCGTCGCGGGTCACGTGATCTCGGCGTACGCGCTCGGGGTTGTCGTCGGCGCTCCGCTGATCGCTGCACTCACCGCACGAGTACCGCGCCGCACCCTGTTGATCGCACTCATGGTCGCGTTCACCGTCGGCAATGCCGCCTCGGTTTTCGCGCCCTCGTACACGACGCTGATGATGGCCCGCTTCGTCGCCGGATTGCCGCACGGCGCGTATTTCGGAGTCGCCGCACTGGTCGCAGCTCACCTGGCCGAACCGGGAAAACGCGCGAAGGCCGTCGCCATGGTGATGATGGGTCTTTCCGTGGCCAACGTGATCGGGGTACCGGTCGCGGCCTGGATCGGCCAGGCACTCGGCTGGCGCAGCGCCTTCGCCTTGGTTGCGGTGATCGGAGTGGCAACGGTTGCTTCGCTGTTCGTCTGGATTCCGCGGTTGGACGGTATGCCGGTGACGAATCCGATCACCGAACTCGGGGCACTGGGCCGCGTTCAGGTGTGGATGACCCTGATCGTGGGCATGGTCGGATTCGGCGGGATGTTTGCCGTCTACACCTACATCAGTACGACGCTCACCGACGTGTCCGGGCTTGGCGCTTCGTTCATTCCCCTCGCACTCATGCTGTACGGACTGGGCATGGTGGCCGGCAACTTCGTCGGTGGATACCTCGCGGATCGCGCACTGATGAAGGGCTTGTTCCTGTCGATGGGATCCCTCGTGGTCATCCTCGCGATCTTCGTTATCGCCGTGCGCAATCCGTACACGGCGCTCGTCTTCGTCTTCCTCATCGGGCTCGCCGGGTCGTCGATGGTGCCTGGCCTCCAGACACGGTTGATGGATGTCGCCGAGGATGCTCAGACCTTGGCCGCGTCTCTCAATCACGCCGCACTCAACATCGCCAACGCCTTCGGAGCGTGGATCGGCGGCGTCGTCATCGCAGCCGGTTACGGGTACACCGCGCCCGCAGCGGTGGGGTCGTTGCTGGCCGTCGCGGGTCTCGTCGTGCTGGCGGTAGCGGTGATTCTGCAGCGTAGGGCCGCGCGCTGACCTGGGCGCCCATCCGCGTCGGTGGAATCGGCTACGGTGCTTGCCGTGCCACAAACTGCTGACTCCCACATTCTTGCGCCCCACACCATCACGTCCGTGAACGTCAACGGCGTTCGAGCAGCGGCCCGCAAGGGCATGCTCGACTGGCTGGAGAAGACGTCGGCGGATTTCATCTGCCTTCAGGAAACGCGTGCGTCGGACGATCAGCTTCGCGAGACTCTCGAACCGGCACTCGGCAACGGGTGGTTCCTCGTCTCCGCCGAGCCGTCCGCGAAGGGGCGCAACGGAGTCGCGGTGCTCTCACGCACGGAACCTGACGCGGTGCGGATCGGTCACGGGGACGACGAGTTTCTCGACGCCGGTCGATACATCGAAGCCGACTTCGCCGATCTGACCGTCGCGAGCCTGTACCTGCCCTCCGGTGAGGCGCTCACGCCGAAGCAGGAGGAGAAGGAGCGGTTCATGGCATCCTTCGCAGTGCACCTCGCCTCCACCGCTGCAGCGGCCGAGGCTGCCGATCGTCACGTGGTGGTCAGCGGCGATTGGAACATCGCGCACACCGAACTCGACCTCAAGAACTGGAAGACCAACAAGAAGTCCTCGGGATTCCTCCCCGAGGAGCGCGCCTGGATGGATCTGCTGTTCGCCGAAGATTCCGCGTGGGTGGACGTCTTCCGCACCCTCCATCCGGGTGTCGACGGCCCGTACTCGTGGTGGTCTTACCGCGGAAAGGCATTCGACAACGATTCGGGTTGGCGTATCGATTACCAGGTTGCCACTCGCGGATACGCCGAGCGGGCCAAGGTCGCGCTCGTGGAACGCGCTGAGTCCTACGACCTCCGTTGGTCGGATCATGCGCCTGTCACCGTCTCGTACCGATAGAGACGCGTATGTCTGAAGGTCTGAAAATGCCGAGCGCAAAGACGCGCAACGCCATCATCACCGTCGTGGTGGCGGTGGTTGCGCTCGTGCTGGCGGTCACCCTTTCTTCACGTGACTCCGACAGTTCGGCGTCGTCGGGTACGAAGTCCTCGAGCGTTCAGTCCTCGAGCGTTCAGTCCTCGAGTGCTCAAGCCAAGCCTGGCGCCACCACCAAGGCTGCGCCGTCGAGTTCCGCGCCGTCGAGTTCCGCGTCCTCGAGTTCCGCTGCCAAGCCAACGCAGCAGACAAGCACCGATGCGCCGGCGCGAGTGCTCGCCACGCTGGCGGAGATCGACGCCGGACGGTGGCCGGACTCCGCCAATGCGCCGGGCACCAAGGGCGGCATCACCTTCCGCAACAGCGAAGGACGTCTACCCGCTGTCGGTGCCGGTGGCGGACGTGTCGTCTATCAGGAATGGGACGTGAACCCGAAGAAGAACGGCCAAGGACGCGACGCCGAGCGAATCGTCACCGGCAACGACGGTTCGGCGTGGTACACCCTCGATCACTACGACACGTTTGTGAGGATTCGCTGATGTCCGACTCGTCTACGGTCAGCGTGGCGCAGTGGCTGGATCCGTCTTCGGATGTGGCTTCAGTGGCCCTGCAGAGCGACCCGGCCGTTGCAGATGATCTTGCACGTCAACTCCGTGCCGAGAATTTTGTCGTTCGGGTGGTTCGCGGCGAGAACATGCGAACAACGGCGCAGGTCTTCGACGAGTTCGCGGCAGCCTTCCAGTTTCCATCCCACTTCGGGCGAAACAAAGACGCTTTCGACGATGTCATGCGCGATCTCGACGACGTCCTCGGACTCGGCGCCGGATATGTAGTTGTGGTCCGAGGCGCGGGTTCTCTACTGTCCGAGCAACAGGATCAGTTGGAGTGGTTCTGCGAAACGATGGACTTCTACGCCGAAGAATGGGAACCCGTCGTTTTCCGGACCGTCTACCAGTTCGGTGCGGAGGACCTCACCGCCGACGGTGAAGACCTCGTCGAACTCGACTACCCGGGCACCACGCCACTGCACTGATTTCCACTCGTGAAAAGATCGGAACCATGTCGACCCCTGCAGAACAGAAGCCCACCGCAAAGCCTCGCGTGCTTTCCGGAATCCAGCCGACGTCGGATTCTTTCCACCTCGGCAACTACCTGGGTGCGCTGCAGCAGTGGGTTCCGTTGCAGGACGATTTCGACGCTTTCTACTTCATTCCGGATCTTCACGCCATCACGGTGACGCAGGACCCGAAGGAATTGCGTCGTCGCACCAAGGTTGCGGTCGCTCAGCTCCTTGCGGTGGGGATCGATCCGGATCGGGCGACGCTGTTCGTGCAGAGTCAGGTTCCCGAGCACGCACAGTTGGCGTGGGTCCTGAACTGCATCACCGGTTTCGGTGAAGCCAGCCGTATGACGCAGTTCAAGGACAAGTCCGCCAAGCAAGGCAGCGACAACGCCAGTGTCGGCTTGTTCACGTATCCGGTTCTGATGGCCGCGGACATACTTCTGTACCGCCCGCAGCGAGTCCCCGTGGGTGAGGATCAGCGTCAGCACCTCGAACTCGCACGCGATCTGGCCGGCCGGTTCAACACCCGCTACGGCAAGGCGTTCGTCGTTCCCGAGCCGCAGATCATCAAGGGCACGGCAAAGATCTACGACCTGCAGGATCCAACCGCGAAGATGAGCAAGTCCGCTGCCAGTGCGGCCGGACTGATCAATCTGCTCGACGATCCGAAGGTGTCGGCGAAGAAGATCAAGTCGGCCGTCACCGACAACGAGCGCGAGATTCGTTTCGACCCGCAGGCCAAGCCGGGCGTCAGCAACCTGCTCACCATTCAGTCGGCTCTCTCGGGAGTACCGATCGAGACTCTGGTGGCCGGTTACGAGGGCAAGGGGTACGGCGACCTCAAGACCGATACCGCTGACGTGCTGACCGAGTTCGTCACCCCGCTCAAGGCGAAGGTCGACGGTTACCTCGCCGACGAGGCAGAGCTGGATCGCATCATCGCGGCCGGAGCGCACCGCGCCCGTGAGGTGTCTTCACGCACTCTCGCCGCTGTCTATGACAAGGTCGGATTCCTGGCACCGAAGGGCTGACTTACGCGAATTCGGACTCACGACGCCTGACCGAACATGAGGGGGACGGCAATGGCTGACACGGACGACGACGCACCGAGCTTCCTCGAGAAGCAACGGGCAGCGCGACCCTGGCTCGATCATCTGGTTCGCGCGGCCGGACGGTTTCAAGAGCAAAAAGGCGACTATTACGCTGCTGGTATCACGTACTTCAGCGTTCTCGCGTTGATTCCGATCATGATGGTCGCGTTTGCAGTGGCCGGTTTCGTATTGGCCGGGCATCCCGAGTACCTGGAGTCGATTCAGGAGCAGATCACCAAGAGCATTCCGGGCAGCTTGGGTGACACCATCAACACGCTGATCGATTCGGCCATCGACTCGCGCGCGAGCGTCGGAATCTTCGGTCTCCTGGGTGCTGCGTACGCGGGTCTCGGTTGGATGGCAAACGTTCGCGACGCGCTGACGGCGATGTGGGAGAGCAAGCGCGAGCCGAAGGGTTTCGTACGTACCAAACTCGGTGACGCAGGGGCCCTCGTCGGTCTGGCTCTCGCCATGGTCGTCTCACTGGGAATGTCGGCGCTGAGCAGTGGGCCGGTTGCGACTCAGATCGTGAAATGGCTCAACCTCGAGAACATCACCGGTGTCGGCGTGGGGCTCAGAGTCGTTTCACTGTTGCTCTCACTCCTGGCGACGTGGGCGGTGTTCCTGTGGGTGATCGCCCGGCTGCCGCGCGAGCCTGTCACGCTGCGTAGCGCTGCGCAGGCAGCGCTTATCGCCGCAGTTGTGTTCGAGATCTTCAAGCAGGTGGGTGCGATCTACCTCGCTGCCGTCACCAACGGACCAGCGGGCGTGGCATTCGGTCCGATCATCGGTTTGCTCGTGTTCGTGTTCACGGCGTCACGGATGCTGCTGTTCTGCACGGCGTGGGCGGCGACGACCAAGGAAAGTATGGCCCTGGCGTTCGTTCCGCCGCCGGATCCCGCAGTGATCTCGCCGCGAATCGTTGTCAGTGACGGTGCTTCACCGTCTCGCGTGGCTGCGCTGATCGCCACGGGTGCGGTTGCCGGCCTGGGTCTTTCGGGCTTCATGCGTCGTCGGCCGCGCTAGCGCCTCCGACGGTTCAGGGCAACTGCTCCCGCTACCAGCGCGATCACCACTACTCCGCCGACCGCACCGATGAGTATGCGGTCAGTGGTGTCGGATTCGGCGTCGGTAGCGGTGGGTGCAGCCGAGATCGAGCCTGGTGCAGCGGCAGACGGTGTGCGAGTGACATCGGGCGAGGCATCGTCGGTGGATCGGTCCGTCAACGAGCCGACGGTTGTGCTCGCGGGGAGTGCATATCCGTAGTCGAGTAGACGGGCAGCCTGCTCCCACGGACGGATCGGCTTGGCTTCGCCGCCCATCAATGTCACCAGTAGTTTCCGGCCGTTGCGCTCCGCAGCACCGACGTACGTGTGGCGGGCGTCGTCGGTGAAGCCGGTCTTGCCGCCCAATGCGCCGTCGTAGTTGTAGAGCAGCTGATTGTCGTTGGCGAGAGTGAATCCGGGGCGGTCCTGATCGTCGGGAATGGTCGGATCCTTGGGGAAGCCGGGAAATTCGACGGTCTCGGTATGGATCAGACCGGCAAACGTCGGATTCTGCAGGGCGGTATGGAAAATCACGGCCAGGTCGTACGGCGAGCTGCTCATCCCCGGGCCGTCGAGTCCGGATGGAGTTGCCGTGCGAGTGTCGAGGGCGCCGAGTTCGGCCGCGAGCGCGTTCATTTTCGACACGGCTGCAGCGTCACCGCCGAGTTGGCGGGCAAGAGCATGCGCGGCATCGTTTCCCGACGCCATGACCAGACCCTGCATCAGTTGCCGGTTGGTGTACTTGCCGCCCTTTCCGATGCCGACAGCGCTACCTTCAGCGTCCGCGTCTTCGGCCGTTGCGGTGATTTCGGTGTCGAGATCGAGTTCGTCGAGCGCGACGAGAGCCAACAGCATCTTGATGGTGCTGGCCGGGCGGTAGCGACCGTGCGGATCTTTGGCGGCGAGGACCTCGCCGGTTTCGGCGTCCGCGAGTACCCATCCTGATGCCGCGATGTCGGCTGGGAGCGGGGGAGCGCCGTCAGGGAGTACAACACCGCACTCGCCGAGCTTGTCTCCACCGACGGGGCTTTCCGGAATCGGGACGGCAGTCGGGGCCGTGGATCCGGGCGCGGGTGCTTCGGAGAGATCGATCGCCGGCGCCGGACTACTCGTGAACGGGCAGCTGTCGGTGTTGGGTGTTGTGAACGGTGCCTCGGTGGTGGTGGTGGGCGGCGGCGGGGCCGGTTGGGCGCCGGCCACTCCCGAGGTCCCTACGACACCGGTAAACGCAATGCTCCCTGAGAGCACTGTTCCGGCTACTGCCACTGCACACTTTCGACGCCACATCATCGATATACGAGGGTATGCGAACCTGAGGGAACGTCCGAATCGCCACGCAAGCAGAGGGATCGAAAACAGGCGATTCGGTTTGTACATCGGTCATAGTGGACGATCGCCGCTGATGAGTTCCACCACCACGCAGAGTCTGTAACAGTGGGGTAGTCGACTACTCGAATGGCGCACTCGCACTGACGACAGGGGATCGGTATGGGCAAGATCGTGGTGACAGAATTCGTGTCTTTGGACATGGTCATGGAAGCGCCCGGTGGCGAACCGGGTTATGCGCACACTGGATGGGTCTTTCCGTACCAGGAGGGCGATCAGATGAAGTTCAAACTCGATGAAACCCTCGCCGCGGACGTGCTTCTACTCGGTCGACGGACCTACGAGAGCTTCGCCGGTGCCTGGCCTGAGCGCGAGGACGACCAAGGCTTTGCGGACAAGATGAACGAGATGCCCAAGTACGTCGTCACGAGTTCGACCGAACCGCTCGAATGGAACAACTCGACGGCGCTCGACGGTCCCATCGAGGAATCTGTCCCGAAGCTCAAGGGGCAGATCGACGGCGAGATCCTGGTCGCGGGAAGTCGGACGCTCGTCCACGCGTTGTTGCTGGCCGGTCTGGTCGACGAGCTTCGTCTGATGGTCTTCCCGGTCATTCTCGGGTCCGGCGGGAGAGTGTTCCCCGAATCGGCCGACAAGATCGACCTCGAGTTGAAGGACGACCGTCGGTACGAATCCGGAGTTCAGGTGCTGACGTACCACCCCACAGTCGCGTAGACCTCTCGAAAAAATCTGTGGCCGAGACTCTTCGAGAGTCTCGGCCACAGATGTCTTGCCGGCTAACTGTTCTCGGGGAATCCGAGGTTGATTCCGCCGTGGCTGGGGTCGAGCCAGCGACTGGTGACGGCTTTACCTCGCGTGAAGAAATGAACACCTTCTGTCCCGTGAGCGTGGGTGTCACCGAAGAGGCTGTTCTTCCAGCCGCCGAAGCTGTAGTAGGCCATGGGAACCGGGATGGGGACGTTGATGCCGATCATGCCGACCTCCACCTCGTTCTGGAAGCGTCGGGCAGCGCCGCCGTCGTTGGTGAAGATGGCGGTGCCGTTTCCGTACGGGTTGTTGTTGATCAGTTCGAGGGCTTGGTCGTAGGTATCGACGCGCACGACGGAGAGAACAGGCCCGAAGATTTCGTCGGTGTAGATCGACATGTCGGTGGTGACGTGGTCGATGAGGGTGGGTCCAAGCCAGAAGCCGTCCGGTCCACCATCGGCCTGGACTGTACGTCCGTCGACCACGATGGTGGCGCCGTCCTTCTCGCCTGCATCGACGTATGAGGCGACCTTGTCGCGGTGGGCCTTGGTGACGAGCGGACCCATGTCGGAGTTCTTGGTGCCGTCACCGGTGACGAGGGGAGTGGTGCGTTCGACGATCTTGGCGACCAGTTCGTCGGCGATGTCGCCGACTGCGACCAGGGCGGAGATCGCCATGCATCGTTCGCCCGCGGAGCCGAATCCCGCGTTGACCATTGCGTCGGCGGCGAGGTCGAGGTCGGCGTCCGGTAGAACGATGGCGTGGTTCTTGGCGCCGCCGAGTGCTTGCACGCGTTTGCCGTTGGCGGTGCCGGTGGCATAGACGTACTGGGCGATGGGGGTGGATCCGACAAACGAAATCGCTTTGACTGCTTTGTTTTCCAGAAGTTCGTCGACGGCGAGCTTGTCACCTTGGAGGACGTTGAAGACGCCGGGGGGCAGACCGGCTTCGGCCCAGAGTTCGGCGAGCCAGATCGCCGCGGTGGGGTCCTTCTCCGAGGGTTTGAGAATCACGGTGTTCCCGGCGGCGATGGCGACCGGGAAGAACCACATCGGGACCATCGCGGGAAAGTTGAAGGGGGAGATGATGCCTACGGGGCCGAGGGGTTGGCGGATGGAGTAGACGTCGACCTTGGTCGATGCATTCTCGGTGTATCCGCCCTTGAGGAGATGCGGTATTCCGCAGGCGAATTCGACTACTTCTTGTCCGCGGCTGATTTCGCCGAGGGCGTCGGAGAGAACCTTGCCGTGCTCTGCTGTGATGATCTCGGCGAGTTCACCTTTGCGAGCATTGAGGAGTTCGCGGAAGCTGAACAGTACCTGTGTGCGCCGGGCCAGTGAGGTGTCACGCCAGGCGGGGAAGGCCGCCGCAGCCGCGTCGATGACAGCGCGGGCGTCCTCGAGGTTCGCCAGGGCCAGTCGGCCGGTGATCTGTCCGGTGGCGGGGTTGGTGACGGTGGCGGTGTCCTCGGACGTTCCGGCGAACGGCTTGCCGTCCAACCAGTGCGCGATGACACGAGTATCAGTGCTGGTCATGGTATTTCCTAGTGGTCTGGTGACTCAGGAGTTCGGGGAGGTGTACTTGGCGACGTAGTCGTTCATCGTCTCGCGCTGGTACCGGGAAACCTCGTGCGCGTTTTCGTTCTCGGCGAAGACGCTCGACACCATCACGGTGTTGTCGCGATCGTAGAAGCCGAGTTTACCGAGACCGCCGAAGAATTCGTCCCAGTTGACGTCTCCATCACCGATTTTGAGATGCTGATGCACTCGAACGGCATTGCCTGGCGGGTTGGTGATGTAGCGCAGTCCGTGGGAACGGTGATGATCCATGGTGTCCGCCACGTGAACGAGTCGGACCATGTCGCCGGCGGCCTCCATGATGGCGGGAAGGTCCCCACCCATGTGGAATTGGTGGCACGCCACGATCACCATGCCGAGGTTCTTGGAGTTCACACCACGGATCGTGCGGATCGCGGCTAGTCCGTCTTCGACAAAATCGTCCGGGTGGGGGTCGATCAGGACGTCGATTCCCTCGCGTTCGATGATCGGAACCAGTTCCTCCATCGAACGATAGAACGCACGCTCGGACTCTTCGGCCTTTTCGGGGCGGCCGGAGAATTCGGTGTTCATGACGTTGACACCGAGATCGACCGTGATCTGGATGGCCCGCTTCCAGTAACGCACGGCTGCTTCGCGGGCGTCCTCGTCCGGGCCGGACCAGCGAAGGACCGGGAGTACCGACGCGATTCCGACTCCAGCACTCGCGCAAGCTTTCCGAAATTTGGCGACGAGCGCGTCGTCGGCTTTCGGGTGATTGAAGAACGGGATCATGTCGACGTGCGGTGTGAGCTGCAGGTACTCGTACCCGAGATCGGCAACAACCTGAGGAAGCTCGAGTAGTGAGTAATCGTGATGGAAAGGTGTGGGGTCGAGTGCGACCTTCATCGCTGAGCTCCGGCCACAGAGTCGCGCGCAACCATGTCCACGGCGACGCGCTGACCCGTCTCCAGAGACATCACACCGGCGGCGCAGACAGCGGCCGCGGCGTACCCGTCCCAGGCACCTGGTCCGTCGATGTAGTTGCTGGTGCCGGCGCCCGTCTTCACTGCCTTGATCCACCGGGCGAACTCGGTGTCGTATGCCTGCCCGAAGCGTTCGCGGAATCCTGGGGTGATCTGCCCACCCCAGTTGCCGGGCTTGGTCTTTCGGATCAGTCCCACGTCGAGTCCGATCATCGCGCTTCCGAGTTCGCCGACAACTTCGGTGCGCACCTCGTAGGCAACTCCGGTGGTGACAAACACCTCGGCGTCGACGTGTCTGCCGGACTCGGTCTCGAATATCGCGATCTGTGGGTCTTGAATGCCTTCGGGAGCAAGCGAATTCGCAGACGGCCGAATTATCTGCACCGAGGTGATCTCTTCGTCGAGCAGGAATCGCGTCACGTCGACCTCGTGGACGAGTGAGTCCTTGACGATCATCGCGCTGTCGAAACCCTTCGGAACCGCAGGATTGCGGTGCGCGCAGTGCAGCACGAGCGGGCGACCGAGATCGCCGCTGTCGATCAAATCCTTGAGCTGGGTGTATTCGTGGTCGAATCGCCGCATGAAGCCGACCTGGATCAGCTTCTTGCCCAGCGCTGCTTCGGCTTTGACGATCGCGAGCGAACTGTCTGCGTCGGTGGTCAGCGGCTTTTCGCAGAGAACAGGCTTGCCCGCTTCGAGGCAGGCAAGAACCTGCTTCTCATGGGTCGGGCCCGGGGTTGCGAGCACAATGGCGTCGACGTCCTCGGCTGCGATGGCATCGAACGGATCGACGACGACGCGCGCCCCTGGCGTCAGTGCTGCGATTTCCTCGGCGCGGGCCAGCGAGTAGTCGTTGACGACGGTGACGCGGGCACCGCCGATCTTGTTGGTGATGCGGTCGACGTGATCGGCCCCCATGATGCCGACGCCGAGCACTGCGATCCGGAGATCCTGGTTGTCAGACATACGGTGGTACTCCTCGATTGTGTTGCTCAGTTGAAACGGACGGCGGGGACGCCACAGGTGGACAGGTATTTCTGAGTGCGCGCTGCGATGGGCAGCGGTGTGTCGGGATGGCAGGGATACATGTCCTGCTCGACGATCGCGAACACGTCGATGCCGAGCCTCTCGATGGCCTCCAGAAGCGGCGGCATGTCCGGTATTCCGCGCGGTGGTTCGATCATCGCGCCGAGTTTGACGGCTTCGCCGAACGGCAGGTCCTCCGCCTCCACCTTGGCGACGATCGCCGGATCCACCTGCTTGAGGTGCAGGTACCCGATGCGCTCCGGATGCTTGTTGATGATGGCGAGGTTGTCACCGCCGCAGTAGCTGATGTGGCCGGTATCGAGGCACAGGTTCACGAAACGCTCGTCTGTACCTTCGAGGAACTTGTAGACGTTGTCCTCGATGTCGACGTGACTGTCGGCATGAGGATGGTACTGCGCCATGACGCCGTACTCCTCGAGCATTGCCTTCCCGAGAGCGTTCATGCCGTCGGTTTTCTTACGCCACTGCTCGGGCGTCAGATTGCGGTCTTCGAGTACTTCTCCGGTGGAAGGGTCGCGCCACATCTCGGGGATGACGACTACGTGCTTGCCGCCGACGGCTGCGGTCAACTTGGCGACGTCCTTGATCTGATTCCAGACGGCATCCCAGGAATCGTCCTGGTGCAGGTGTTCGAAAACGGTACCGGCCGAAAGCTTCAGGCCGCGGGCGCCGAGTTCGTCCGTCAACTTGGCTGGATCGGTCGGAAGGTATCCGAACGGGCCGAGTTCGATCCATTCGTATCCCGACGCGGATACCTCGTCGAGGAATCGTGTGTAAGGGGTCTGCTGTGGATCGTCCGGAAACCACACGCCCCAGGAGTCGGGGGCTGATCCGACGCGAATCGCGCTCATGTCTAGATTCCTTTCGCGGGCAAGCTTTATGGGGTGTGGTTGTGCGGAATTTTCATTCGGATGGACGGAGGTACGGTCGCTGGATCTTCTTCCAGGACTCGTAAGTTGTCCGTGCTTTCTTGGTGGACTCCAGTTCGGAGGTGGCCGATACCGGTACATCCCACCAGGATTCGCTGTCCGGGGCGCCGATCAGCGGATCGGTTTCGACGTGGATGACGGTGCTGGTGTCGCTTGCTTTGGCAACCTTGATCGCGTCGGCGAACTCTGCAGCGGTGTTGGCGCGGATGACGTCGACACCGAGGCTGGCGGCGTTCGCGGCCAGATCGACCGGGAGAACCCCTCCGTCGAGACGTCCGTCATTCGAGCGGTAGCGGTACTGCGTGCCGAAGCGCTGGGAACCCAGCGACTCGGACAGTGAACCGATGGAGGCAAATCCGTGATTCTGCACCAGGACGACGATGACCTTGAGGCGTTCCTGTACGGCGGTGACCAATTCGGTGGCCATCATCAGATAGGAACCGTCGCCGACCATCACGAACACGTCGCGATCGGGGCACGCCATGCGGACGCCTAGACCGCCGGCAACTTCGTATCCCATGCACGAGTACCCGTATTCGACGTGATACCCCTTGGAATCACGGGTTCGCCACAGCTTGTGGAGGTCACCCGGCATGGACCCGGCAGCGCACACCACGACGTCACGTGGATCGGACAGCGTGTTGACCAGGCCGATCACCTGATTCTGATTCAGTGACCCGTCGGCAGCGGGTTCGGCTGGGTTGTAGACGGATTCGACGATCGCATCCCAATCGCGAGCGAGGTCACCGATCCTGGACGCGTATTCCTCGTCCACCCGGTAGTCGTTCAGTGCAAGTGCCAGCGCGTCGAGTGCCTCACGTGCGTCGGCGACCACGCTGACTCCGCCCTGCTTCACCGAGTCCAGTGAAGCGACGTTGATGTTGACGAAGCGAACGTCGGGATTGGTGAACGCGGTGCGGGACGCGCTCGTGAAATCGCTGTACCGCGTGCCGATTCCGATGACGACGTCCGACTCGGTGGCCAGTGCGTTTGCAGCAGTGGTGCCGGTGGACCCCACCGCCCCGACGGATTGTGGATGGTCGTAGACCAATGAACCCTTGCCGGCCTGGCTCTGCCCCACGGGGATTCCGGTCTGCGCGCAGAACGCTGCCAGAGAGTCGGTGGCCTGGCTGTAGATCACTCCGCCGCCGGCGACGATCAGTGGCTTGCGAGCCGAGCGGATGATCGCGGCGGCGCGTTCGATCACCGATCGTTCGGGGAGCGGGCGGGCCACGTGCCACACCCGTTCGACGAAGAAGGACTCGGGCCAGTCGAAGGCCTCGGCCTGCACGTCCTGCGGGATGGCGATGGTGACTGCGCCGGTTTCGACGGGATCAGTGAGAACGCGCATCCCGGCGAGCAGAGCGCTCGGCAACTGCTCCGGGCGCCATACCCGATCGAAGTATCGTGAGACCGGCTTGAAAGCGTCGTTGACCGTGACGTCGCCGCTCGACGGGAGTTCGAGTTCCTGCAAGACGGGGGCACTGGCGCGGGTCGCGAAAGTGTCTGCGGGAAGGAGTAATACAGGTAGACGGTTGATGGTGGCCAGTGCCGCGCCGGTGATCATATTGGTGGCACCGGGGCCGACGCTGGACGAGACTGCCCAAGTCTGCAGGCGGTCCTTCATGCGGGCGTGCGCGACAGCCGAGTGCACCATCGCCTGTTCATTGCGGCCGAGCACGTAGGGGAGTGTCGGCTCACGGCCGGCGTCGAGATCCTGGATCTCGGCCTGCAAGAGTGCCTGCCCCAGTCCGGCGACGTTGCCGTGCCCGAAGATTCCGAAGCAGCCGGCGAACAGCTTGGTGCGCTGGCCGTCGCGTTCGGTGTACTGGTTGGCGAGGAAGCGGACGACAGCTTGAGAAACGGTGAGGTATACGGTCGGCTCGTCGCGAGGTGGACGATTGCCGGTTGCGTTGTTGGTGGGTGCCACAGCTTTCACTTCCGTCAGTTGTGGGACTGCAACGGCAGTCGAGGGTCGATGTCCTGGTGATCCCAGCTTCCACGTAGCCAGGTGTGTTGCGGATCGTCACAGATGTTCCACGCCCGGATCTCGCCCGAACCTGCCATGACATTGAGGTAGTACATGTGGTGGCCCGGCGCTGCGATGGACGGGCCGTGATAGCCGTGCGGCACGAGGACGACGTCGCCCGAGCGGACTTCCTCGAGCACCTCGATAGGTCTCTCGGCGGTTCCGTACACGCGGTGGTAGCCGAAACCTTCGGTCCCGGTGGGGCTTCTGTCGATCTCGAAGTAGTAGATCTCTTCCAGGGCCGATTCGACGTCGCTGTTCTCGTCGTGTTTGTGGCTGGGGTACGACGACCAGTTTCCACCGGGCGTGATGACTTCACAAGCGATGATGGAGTCGGCCTCGAAGGTGTCGGCGGTGGCGAAGTTGTGAACCTGCCGGCTGCAATTTCCGGCACCGCGGAGTTCGACGGCAACTCCGGACGCGGGACCGTAGCGATGGGGGAGCTTTGCGCCGGCGCGTGCTCCGCACAGTGCAAAGCGGCCTCCGCCGGTGCTGCTGACCGAGTAGTCGGCGTCGCGTCCTACGTACGCGAAATCGCTGGGACCGTCGAAAACCGATGCGCGGCCGGTCAGGGGAATCTCCGTCCCCTCGGCAACAACGACGGCCGAACCCGCCAGTGGAACGACGATGATCTCGTTCTCGCCGGACTGCAGGTGGACGTCAGCGCCAGGGGCGAGTTCGAGTGTCCACAAGCTGGATTCGGTCCACCCGGCGGACTCCGGCGTGACCACTGTCGTGAAATCACCGTCGGCGGACGATCCGGCGGGGACGTAGTACTTGCTGAACATCTTGCTCCTGCCAGGTCGGTTCTAGTGGACGAGCTTGACTGCGGTGTCGACGGCCGCGGTGACGTCGCCGTCGGGTGGGTAGAGCAGCGCGCGTCCGACGATCAGTCCGCGCACGGACGGCAGCTGAAGTGCAGCGTCCCACTTTGCGTACGTTTCTGCCGGCGCGATCTGCGGATCTCCCCCCAGGAGGAGCGTCGGGAGGGTGGTCGCATCCATGACGCGTTCCATCTCGTCGACGACCGGCAGTTTCATCCACGTGTACGCCGAGGTGGAGCCGAGACCTTGGGAGATGTGGATGGACTTGATGACGGCGTCGGGGCTGAGATCGTTGACGACCTTGCCGTTCACGCGGCTGGAGAGAAACGGCTCGAGCATCGCGATCAGTCCGGCCGCGGCCAGTTCGTCCACGGCTTCGGCACATGCCGTCATGGTGGGCAGTGTGCCCGCGTCGTCGAGTGCGATGCGTAGCAGCATCTTTCCGCCGTTCATTCCGAACTTCGCGGTGCCCGCCGCGGTATATCCGGTCATGCGGTCGTCGAGTTCGAAGCTCGCGCCTGCCAGGCCGCCGCGGTTCATCGACGAGAAGACGACCTTGTCGTCGAGGGCGCCGAGGAGGAGCAGATCGTCGAGAATGTCCGCGGTGCCGAGAACGCCGTCGACTCCGGGATTGTCGAGCGCAGTGCGTAATCTGTCGAGCAGATCTGTACGACTGTTCATCGCTGTCGGCTTGCCACCGACAGACAGTGCCCCACTGGCCGGGTGATCGGCAGCGACGATCATCAGTCGACCATTGCCTCGAACAGTGTCGCGAGGAGTTCGCGCTGCCCAGGCCTTTTCGATGATCTGCGGATCGCTCGCACGCAGTTCCGTCACTTCGGCGTAGGTGGTGGCGAGGGGGCGGGCGGCGAGCTTGTCAGACATTGACTGCCTCCGTGGCTGTGGCTTCGGCGAGATCGTGGACTTCTTCGGCGGTCGGCATCGCAGTGGAGCATTCGAGCCGAGATGCGACTATCGCGCCGGCCGCGTTGGCGTACCGCAGTACCTTCTCCAGCGGCCACCCGGCCAACAGTCCGTGGCACAGTGATCCGCCGAAGCTGTCGCCTGCTCCCAGCCCGTTGACCACGTCGACGGCGTTGGGCGGCACGGTGATCGACTGCTTTCGCGTTTTGCCGAGTACACCCTTCGGGCCCTGCTTCACGATGGCCAGTTCGACTCCGAGGTCGAGAAGCGCGTCCGCGGCCTTGTTCGGGTTGGTCTCACCGACAGCGATTTCGCACTCTTCACGATTCCCCACGGCTACCGTCACGTGTGCGAGGGCGCGCTGTACCTGCGTGGTCGCGTCCTGCGGCGTCGACCAGAACATCGGGCGGTAGTCCAGGTCTAGAACGGTCAGCGGGCGGCGTTCGCGGGCTTCCCAAGCGGCGAAGTGTGCGCTGCGGCTCGGTTCTTCGGACAGCCCCGTCACAGTCGACCAGTACAGCGAGGCTGTTCGAACGGCGTCGAGGTCGATGTCTTGCGGGGTGATCCGAAGATCAGGCGCATGCGGCTTGCGATAGAAGTACAGAGGAAAGTCGTCCGGGGGGAAGATCTCGCAGAACGTCACCGGTGTCGGATACTCCGAATTGGTCACGACAAACCTGTTGTCGACACCGAGACGTGCCAATTCGCGTGTGACGAACTTCCCGAAGGGATCGTTGCCGACGCCGGAGATCAGTGCTGCTCGCCGACCGAGGCGCGCGGCCGCCACCGAGACATTGGCTGCGCTGCCGCCGAGGAACTTGCCGAACGTCTCGACGTCCTCGAGTCCGACACCGGTCTGAAGTGGGTAGATGTCCACCCCCGATCGGCCGATGGCAAGCACGTCGAAGGGTGCGTCAGGGATGTGTGACCCGCTCTGGTGAGTGTTGATGCTTGTCAAGACTGACTCCCGAGAGTTCGTGGTGGGTTGCCCACGCAGGGCACCGATGTATGACTGAAACTGTGCGCCGCGACACAGCGATTGTCAATAGTTTGTCTGGACATTATGACTTGCGGTCAAGTGAATGTTAGTGTTCGCATACACTGCCGAGAGAAGTAGCGTCGATACGGCGCCTTCCCAAGACAGATCGGAGTTGGCCGTGGTCGCAGCACTCGCCGTCGAGTTGGACCGCTCGAGCCCGGTGCCGCTGTATTTTCAGCTGGCACAGGCAATCGAGGGCGCTATTCTCGGTGGCGAACTTGCCCCAGGTGATCGCTTCGAGAACGAACTGGCGTTGGCCAAACGGCTCAATCTCTCACGTCCGACCACTCGACGCGCGATCCAGGAACTGGTGGACAAGGGACTACTTGTTCGTAAGCGGGGAGTCGGAACTCAGGTGGTGCAAAGTCCGGTGCACCGCCCGGTCGAGCTCACCAGCCTGTTCGACGACCTTGCGAGGGCCGGCCAGGCGCCGACGACCAAGCTGCTCGAGTTCACGGTGGGAGTTCCCGCCGAAGACGTTGCTGCGGAACTCAACCTCGAACCTGACGCCGAAGTGGCCACCATCAGGCGTCTGCGAAGCACCAACGGCGAACCGCTGGCAGTGATGACCAACTACATTCCGGTGGACATCGCACCCGATCCCGAGGAGTTGGAGACGCAGGGGCTTTACCAAACCTTGCGAACTCGCGGCGTTCACATCCGTGTGGCGCGGCAGCGAATCGGCGCTCGGGCGGCGACTCGCGAAGAAGCAGGATTGCTCGACGAGAAAGTGGGTGCTGCCCTCTTGACCATGAGCCGCACTGCATTTGACGATTCAGGTAGCGCCGTCGAGTACGGCAGCCACTGCTACCGAGCGTCGCGTTACTACTTCGACACCACCGTGGTCGACCGCTAGATCTCGATCCCGGTGACACGAGTACCCGCCTGACCGAGTCAGTGGGGGTGATTTGTGATCCCAGCATTTCTGCGATCCTTCGATCATTTGACCCGAACGGAGCCTCATGACAGGCATTTCAGTAGCAGTTGCCGGATTCGGATGGATGGGCCGCGTCCACACGCAGGCGTATCTGCGTCTGCGGCAGCACTATCCGCAGCTTCCCGTGATCCGCCTGGCCGCCGTCGCCGACGAGGTGCCTGGCAGAGGGGAGGAAGCAGCGGACCAGTTCGGTTTCGAAGCTTTCACCCAGGATTGGCGCGATATCGCAGCCGATCCGGCCATCGACGCGGTGAGCATCACGGCCCCGAACTTCTTGCACCGTGAAATCGGCGTCGCAATGGCAGAGGCCGGCAAACACATCTGGATCGAGAAGCCCGTCGGCTTGTCCACGGAAGACGCCAAAGCTGTTGCCGTAGCAGTCTCGAAGGCCGGTGTGCAGTCGACCGTCGGCTTCAACTACCGAAACGCGCCGGCTGTGGCCCTGGCAAAGAGCCTGACCGACTCAGGGGAGTTGGGCACGATCACGCACTCGCGTTTTCGTTTCCTCAGCGACTATGCGGCCCACCCTGAAGGTGCTTTGAGTTGGCGATACGAGCGTGAGCGCGGCGGCGCCGGCGTCCTGGGCGACTTGGCTTCGCACGGCATCGATCTGATTCGTCATCTTCTCGGTGACGTCGACGCTCTCGTTGCGGATACTGCGATCTTCATCCCGGAGCGTGCGCGTCCGTCCGCCGCTACCAGTGGACATGCGCGGGCCAGCGGTGGGGAGATGGGGGCTGTCGAGAACGAAGACTTCGTCAGCGCACTGCTGCGCCTCGGGTCGGGTGGCCGGTGCACCCTCGAAGCATGCCGCGTCGCCGTGGGAGAGCAGAACAATTACGGATTCGAGATTCACGGCACGAAAGGTGCCGTGTTCTGGGACTACCGCCGGATGGGTGAACTGGGCACCAGCCTCGGCTCGAAGTACCAGGACCAATCCGTCACGACGGTTCTGGTCGGCCCCGAGTCCGGTGAGTTCGGCCGCTTCCAGCCTGGCGCGGCCAACGCGATGGGCTACGACGACCTGAAAGTGATCGAGGCCCGCAATTTCATCGCCTCGATCGTGGACGGAGCGCCGCAGGGCGCGACCATCGCTGATGCAGTCGCGTCCGCACAGGCTCTGGACGCGATGGTCGCCTCGGTGACCTCCGGCAGCTGGATTTCTCTCGGCTGATCGACAGCTCCTCCGAAAGGCTCTGGTGCAGTGACATTTCCCCGCGGACTGGCGCTGCTCGTGGCAGCAGCGCTGTTCATGGAGATGCTGGACGCGACGATTCTCGCAACGGCACTGCCGTCGATCGCCCAATCTTTCGGAGTTGATGCCGTCGACGTCAATGTCGCCGTTTCTTCGTACCTCCTGGTGTTGGCCGTCCTGATCCCGGCGAGCGGATGGATGGCCGACAGATTCGGAACGCGACGTGTCTTCATCTCTGCCATAGCCGTTTTCACGGTGGCGTCGGTGGGATGTGCACTGAGCACCTCCCTCCCGATGCTGGTGGGAATGCGTGCTTTACAAGGGGTAGGCGGCGCCATGATGGTGCCGGTGGGGCGGCTCGCAGTATTGCGGGTGACGTCGAAGGCGGAACTCGTACGGGCTATCGCCTACTTGACGTGGCCGGCGCTCACAGCGCCGGTTCTTGCGCCCGCTGTGGGTGGAGCCATCGTGTCGATCGCTTCGTGGCGCTGGATCTTTTTGATCAACGTTCCGATCGGGATCGTCGGGTTTCTGCTGGCATTGCGCATGGTGCCCGACATTCGGGAGGCGCAGAAACGGAGCCTCGACTGGCTGGGATTGGTGGTGATCGGAGCAGGCGTCGCAGTGCTTGTCGTGGCGCTCGATAACGTGCACAGTGCCGGAACCGACTGGCTACGAGTGGGCCTCGGGATCGTTGCGGCTCTGATCTTGTTGAGCTTGGCCGTCATTCACCTCGTCCGGTCGGATCATCCGCTCATCGCGCTCGGCGTCCTCCGACTTCGATCGTTTCGGCTCGTCGCGTCGAGCGGCTCGCTGTACCGGCTCGTGATCATGGGCGTGCCGTTTGTGCTGCCGTTGTTGTTCCAAGTGGGATTCGAAATGTCGGCGTTCAAGGCCGGTCTGCTGGTGATGGCCCTGTTCGCGGGGAATATCGCGATCAAACCGCTCACCACTCCGCTCATGCGCAGATTCGGGATCAGACTAGTTCTGGTGGGAAACGGAGTTCTGTCGGTGGTGTGCTTCGGTGCGCTGGTACTGATCTCGTCGACGACACCGGACGTCGTAATCGCTGTCGCACTGTTCGTCAGTGGCGCGTTGCGATCCATCGGGTTCACCGCGTACAACAGCTTGGCGTTCGCCGACGTCGACTCGGGTGAGCTGACCGATGCCAATACTCTGCATGCAACGCTGCAAGAGTTGGCGTCCGGTCTGGGTATTGCACTGTCCGCTTTGGTGATCACGCTCTGTACACCGTTGGCGGAGTCGGAGGATCTGAGCGGCGGAGTGCCGTTTTCTCTGACGCTGGGTGTTCTCGGGGCCATGCTGGTGCCGACGGTGATCGAGAGTTGGCGGCTCCCACGCGATACGGGTGCTGTGGTGTTGGTGCGCTGATGAAGCGTCTTCCGCCACCTTCATCATAACGCGGGACCCGGGGCTTGCGGCAAGGCCCCGGTGATGGTGCACACTCGTCTGCTGCGAGCAAGCAAAAGCCTTGCCCGAAGGAGGGGATCGCATGAGTGACGTCATCATTGTCGGTGCTGGACCAACTGGATTGATGCTGGCAGGTGAGCTCCGGCTGCAGGGCGTCGATGTCGTCGTCGTGGACAAGGACGAGGAGCCGACTCAGTTCGTCCGTGCCCTCGGCATCCATGTGCGCAGCATCGAAATCATGGAGCAGCGCGGGTTGCTGGACAAGTTCCTCGCGCACGGCCGCAAGTATCCGCTCGGTGGATTCTTCGCGGGGATCAGCAAACCGGCACCGGCGCACCTCGATACTGCGCACGGGTACGTACTGGGCATTCCTCAGCCCGAGATCGACAGGATTCTTGCCGAACATGCCACCGAAGTCGGTGCGGACATTCAGCGAGGGAAGCGCGTCGTCGCGATCCGTCAAGATACCGATAGCGTCACAGCGGAATTGTCCGACGGCACAACACTTCACGCGCGTTATCTCGTGGGCGCGACGGCGGCCGCAGCACTGTTCGGAAGCTGATCGACGTCGGGTTTCCCGGCGAGCCGTCGAGCGCCGACACGCTGATCGGCGAAATGGACGTGACCATGCCGGCTGATGAACTGGCCGCCGTTGTCGCCGAAATCCGGGAAACGCACAAACGATTCGGAGTCGGTCCCGCCGGTAACGGCGCTGTTCGTGTCGTGGTCCCTGCGGCCGAAGTTGCCGACGGTCGCGCAACACCGACCACCCTCGACGACATCAAACAACAGCTACTGGCCATTGCGGGTACCGACTTCGGTGTGCACTCGCCGCGGTGGCTCTCGCGCTTCGGCGACGCCACCCGTCTAGCGGAGCACTACCGGCGCGACCGGGTGTTCCTCGCCGGCGATGCCGCACACATCCACCCACCGATGGGCGGTCAAGGTCTCAATCTCGGTGTGCAAGATGCCTTCAACCTCGGCTGGAAGCTCGCCGCCGAGATCAACGGCTGGGCACCGGACGTCCTGCTCGACACGTACGAATCGGAACGGCGTCCGGTGGCTGCCGACGTTCTCGACAACACGCGCGCGCAGGCGGAGCTGATCTCCACCGCTGCCGGTCCACAAGCCGTGCGGCGCTTGATCTCCAAGCTGATGGAATTCGAAGACGTCAAGCGCTATCTGACCGAGAAGATCACTGCGATCTCGATTCGCTACGATTTCGGCGAAGGCGACGACCTACTCGGTCGGCGGCTGCGGAACATCGCGTTGACCCGCGGCAACCTGTACGACCTGATGCGATCCGGCCGCGGACTTCTTCTCGACCAGGGTAGCCAACTGGCGGTAGATGGTTGGAGCGATCGAGTCGACCACGTAGTCGACACCAGCACCGAATTGGACTCACCGGCTGTCCTGCTTCGACCGGACGGTCACGTGGCATGGGTGGGGGATTCGCAGGCGGAGTTGGATACTCAGCTGTCCACGTGGTTCGGCCGGCCGGCGACGGGCCCCGTGTGACTCTTCGGATTCGGCAACCGAGCACCGTGGCGACTCGGACGCACTACCGTTGACGACTATGAGGCGAAGGTCAGCACAGGTTGCGGCTGCGGCAGCGGGCTCTGTGGGAGCGCTGATGCTGACAAGCTGCACGACCAATGTCGATGTGCCGAAAACCTTTGCCGCCACGATAACGGTGACCGGTCAGGCAGAGCAGGCCGAGACGGTCTCTGGAGAGTGCGTGATCGACATGATTCGTGTTGCTCCGAACGACCAGATTCAGATTTTCGGGGGCAGCGGCGCTGCATCCACAAGGTCGGCACTCGAGGTCGAGGCAATCGATCAACTTCCCGACGGAATGAGCACCTGCTCCTACACCGCACATTTTGATGCCGTCCCCGCAAACCAGAGAAACTATGAGGTGAGCTTGGGCCACTTCTCTCCGGAGTCCTTCAGCTCAGATGAGTTGGAGAACGGTGTCACCTATCAACTTCGCCGGCCCTGACTGAACCAGTTCTCCCTCGCGTTGTATCCGGTCCGACTTTCACTGAGCTCGCTTGGTGGTCCCGTCGCCTCCGCGCTGTCGAGCCTTACCGGGGTTGATGTGGAGCCGAACACCCTCGTAGGCGACTGTGTACGGCACATCGTCGTCGTTGTCCGGGTCGCCGGAGTCCGCAGGATCCGGAAGTTCCGCGATCTGTTCGATGACGGTCTGGGCTCGCGCAGCACCGGGATCGAACATCTCCTGAAACGGCCCGACGAACGATCCGCCGAGTCCGCGGCGCTTCGCCCGAACGGCGGCCCACCCGAACACGGCCAACGGGCCGATCATGGCGAACAGCACTAACAAGTCCCACCCCATGCCCACGATCGTACCGACCGATCGGCATTGAGCGGTAAAAGTCTCGTCAGCGGTGCCGTCCCTCAGGCCATTCGTCTCTCGGACTGTGCCTTCAGTAGATCGGCCAGTCGATCAGGTGAAATCCGCTCACGAACTGCCTCCGTCACAAGTTCGGCCTGCGTCTGAGGCGTGAGGCCGTCGATCGGTTGGTCTCGGTCCAGATTGGTCGGGAAGGCGTAGCCCTCGGCCGAGGCGGCGACGGCACACCGAACTGCCTCGTCGGAACCTGCTTCGCTGAGAGCGAGCAGTGCCGGATAGATCGCGTTGACGAGCGCGTCCCGGTCAATGGTTCCGAGGGCGCGACCGAAGGCTGACGACACCTGAAGAAGATTTGCCATGCGCAGGACGTCGGCGGATTTGTTGTGGCCGGCGGCGTGGAACAGTGCAGGGTTGAAGAAGACGGCATCTCCCTTCTCCAAAGGTAATTGGACGTAATTGGCCTCGAAGAACTCCTTGAACTCGGGACGCTCGAACGCGAGGTATCCGGATTCGAATTGTTGGGAGTACGGCAGATATTTCGTCGGGCCCGTCTCGACCGGCATGTCCACATGGGCGACTGCACCTTGCAAGGTGAGGGCGGGGGTCAAGCGATGAACGTGCGCTCGGAACTTCGCAGCGACGTCGCTCGACATGAAACCGAGGTGGTAGTCGCGATGTGGATTCTGTGCGGCGCCACCGGGATTGACGACGTTGACGTCCGACGTCACCTGATACATGGGGCCGAGCCAGGCTTCCGAAGCTAAAGCGACAATGCTGTTTGCGTAGTAGTCGACGTAAGCCTTGGGATCTTCGAGCGCCAACTTCAGTTGTGCTCCCCAGATCCGGTCATTGGCTCCGGGTTTGGCGAAGTGATCCCCGGACGTCGCGCCGGATTCGTGTTGGCGCGCAATGAGTTCACGGAAGACCGCACTGGCGCGATCCAATACCTCCGCGTCGAACGCGCCTTGGAAGACCGTGATGCCTGGACCGGTGAGTAACGCGCGGGCGATCTCGTCCTGAATCTCCGCCCGGATTTCAGGATTCGACAATTTGTCGACCAGAGCATCCGAGCGGTAGAGAAGAACGCCGTCGGCCACCGAATGGGCGTACGGGTAATCGGCGGGGTCTGTCTCGTGTGCGACCAGAGCGGCGAAGTCTTCGATGTTGCAATCTTCTCGGTGCAACCTACCCGCGAACGGCACGGTGTGGTCGGTCAGTGCTGGAGTCATTCGGGGGCCTTCCTGCGGAGTTCACGATGTGCTGTGACTCAAAGACTGCCAAGGAAAAGCCATCGAAACTACCCCTGAAATCCATCAAAAAGACCTCAGGAAGCGCTCCCCGTGGACTCGACCGGTGACGGAAGATCTGCGCGCTACGACGGGATCACGTTCCCGGGGGAGGCCTAGAGTGTGAAGGCTTTCCGGAAGGCAGTGAGTGCGGTGTCACTGTTTCCGGATGCCCAGCCCTCCAATCCGATCGTGCCGGTGTAACCCTGCTCGGCGAGAACGCGTGCGATGGCTGGGTAGTTGATCTCGCCGGTTCCGGGTTCGCATCGGCCGGGTACGTCGGCCACCTGAATCTCCCCGATGTTGTCACCACAACGCCGCACGAGTTCGATGAGGTTTCCTTCGCCGATCTGTGCGTGGTAGAGGTCGAGCATCATCTTGAGGTTGGGGTGTGAGACGGATTCCACCAGTGCCAGAGTGTCTTTGGCTCTGGCCATCGGTACGCCAGGGTGATCGACGATCGTATTGAGATTCTCGAGGCAGAAGACGACTCCGGCGTCTTCACCCAGTCGCGCGATCTTCTCGAGAGCGCGTTGGGCCGTCAGCCACATCGCTTCCGTAGTTCGATACTGCGGGCGCGCGGCCTGTCCGTCGATCAGCTCGCCGGTATGGAAGTTCAGCCGAGGAACGCCGAGTTTCGCTGCCGGCGTGAGGCATAGCGCCGCTGTACGTACGAGTTCGGCGCTGCCCGCTTCGTCGAACAAATCGCCGTGAAGATAGCCGGTCATCGAGGAGAACCGAGCCCCGGTGGCGACCAGAGCATCGAGGTCCTTGTCTTGCCAACTCCAGATCTCGGCTGCGAACCCCGCCTCCGAGATCCGCCGAATGCGTTCGACGACAGGGAGTTCGGTGAACGTCATCTCGGCAGAGACCGCCAAATCGAAGGGGCTCACTGCGGCACCGACAGCAGCGATACGGGCAGTCCGGTTTCCACGGATTCTTTTGCAGCCAGTGCGATTTCCAGGGCGTTGCGCGCATCGAGACCGTCGACCGACGGCGCGCTGCCGGAGCGGATGCAGTCTGCGAAGTGCGCCAGCTGGGCAACATAGGCGTCGTGAAACAGTTCGATGTTCACCCGAGGTGTGTCGGCCCGAACGCCCGGTGAGCTGTAATGACGCATCGCGGTCCGCGTGACCTCGCCTGCACTCACCATTCCACCGGAACCGAAAACCTCGCCGCGAACGTCGTAACCGTAGGTGGCCTGGAAGTTGGCCTCGGCCGACGCGAAGGCGCCGTTGTCGAAGCGCAACTGAACCATCGACGTATCGAGGTACCCCTGCTCCTTGTACTGCGGATGGACGAGAGCATCGGCCTGCGCGAACACCTCGACGACGCGTGCCCCCGGGTTGAGCCAGAGCAGGGCGTCGAAGTCGTGAATCAGTGTCTCGTTGAAGATCGTCCACGGCTTGACTCGAGAGGCGACGTCGGCGGTGATTCCCGGATCGCGAGTCAGAGAGCGAAGTAGCTGCGGTGTCCCGATCCCACCGGAGGTGATCACGTCGTGTGCCGCGGCGAAGTCGGCGGCGAAGCGCCGGTTGAAACCGACCTGCAGCGCAACATTGTTCGCGGCGCATGCGCCGATTGCGCGATCGGCGTCCTCGAGTGTCAAAGCCATCGGCTTTTCGCAGAAGACATGCTTGCCGGCCTCCGCTGCTGCTACCACGAGATCGGTGTGAGTTGATGCGGGCGTACTGATGAGCACCGCTTCGACGGTCGGATCGGCAATCAGCTCAAGGGCGTCGGTGTACGCGCGGGCGTCGGGACTGACACGTTCGATCAACGACGCCGCAGCGCCGGGCGCAGGATCGGCGACGGCGACGAGACGGGTGCCGGGGATACGCAGCGCGACGGACTCGCCGTGGAAACGGCCGATCCATCCAGCGCCGATCAGACCGACTGCAACAGAGGCAGACATGGGGGCTCCGTTCGGAGTGAGGATGAGGAACTAGATCGTTCTAGTCGTGTCAGTAAAGCGCTGGTTGCCTCGTGCGTCAACGTTTCGGCGTGTATTCGCTGGAACGATCTAGTCTGTGGAGGTGAACAGTCGACGCCCCACCTTGCAAGACGTAGCAGACCTGGCCGGTGTGTCACGCGCACTGGTGTCCATCGTCATTCGTGATGTCCCGGGTGCCAGCGATGCGACGCGGGTACGGGTCAAGGCGGCCGCGGACGAACTCGGCTATCGACCCGACAACGCGGCGCGACTGCTGCGCCAGCATCGCAGCCGCCTGATCGGTGTCAGTTATGTTGCCGCGCAAACCTTTCACGCGGAGTTGCTCGACGAGATCTACGACGCAGCCGAACGCTTGCGCTACGACGTCGTTCTCAGCGCCGTCTCGGACCGCAGGCCTGGCTCGCGCGCCGTGCGCACCCTGCTCGACGACCGATGCGAGGCGATCTTGCTGTTGGGTTCGCAGGCGCCGGAATCGGAGATCGTCGACCTGGCGGCCAAGGTTCCCGTCGTCGTGCTCGCCCGGAAGATGCCCTCAGCACATGTGGACGTTGTCCGCACGGACGACGAGGCGGGCGCCGTGATGGCCGTGAATCATCTCGTCGGACTCGGGCACCGCTCGATTGTCCATGTCGACGGCGGACGCGGTCCGGGCGCCCAGGAGAGGCGTCAGGGCTACCGGAAGGCCATGCGGGCGGCCGGACTGGAATCGCGGATACTTCCCGGCGGCCTCACGGAGGAGTTCGGCGCGGACGCCGCGCGGTCGATGGTCGAACAAGGGATTCCCGGTGCGGTCTTCGCTTTCAATGATCGTTGCGCGCTAGGAGTCCTGGACGTCTTCTTGCGTGCGGGAGTCTCGGTGCCCGGCGACGTCTCCGTGATCGGATTCGACAACAGTGCATTGGCAGGTTTGGCGCACATCGATCTGACCAGTGTCGGGCAGGACACGGCGTTTCTGGGTGGCGCCGCGGTGGAGCGAATCTCCGAACGCCTCGACGGCGGAAGTGGACTCTTGGGCAGGGACATAGTCGCGCAACCACAACTTGTAGTTCGAGGTTCAACCGGACTCGTAGGGCGTTGACCTGGTTTTTCGACCTAAACTCGTTTGTCCGGTCTTTGATAAGCAGTCCTAATGTCAGAACAAACTATTGACATTCGACTGTGACGGGTATTACATCTTTCACATACAACCGAGCACCATCCGTTCGCGGGCCGTTGGTTGATGTCGAGAGGGAGTTCACATGTCGTTTCTCACGGGACGCAAGAGCGTTGCCGTACTGGCCGGAGCCTCAGTCGTGGTCTTGGGTCTGGCCGCCTGTTCCAGCACCGGCGGTAAGCCGGATTCTTCCGGATCCGGAATGGGCGCGGGTACGGCGGACACGCCCCGCGCCACCATTGCGATGATCACCCACGAAGTTCCCGGTGACACGTTCTGGGATCTGGTGCGCAAGGGCGCCGAAACCGCAGCGGCCAAGGACAACATCGAACTTCGGTACTCCGCCGATCCCGAGGCGCCGAATCAGGCCAACTTGGTTCAGAGTGCGATCGACAGCAAGGTCGACGGGATCGCCGTCACCCTCGCGAAGCCCGACGCCATGGTTGCCGCGGTCCAAAGTGCCACCGCCGCGGGCATTCCGGTGGTCGCCCTCAACTCGGGCCTCGAAACCTGGAAGGACATGGGCGTCAAGGAGTACTTCGGTCAGGACGAGTCGATTGCCGGTGAAGCTGCCGGCGAGCGACTCAACACCGAAGGTGCGACCAAGGTGCTGTGCGTGATTCAGGAGCAGGGCAACGTGAGCCTCGAATCACGGTGCGCCGGTGTGAAGAAGTCGTTCAAGGGAACGACGGAGATTCTCAACGTCAACGGCAAGGACATGCCGTCGGTGGAGTCGACCATCACCGCGAAACTTCAACAGGACCCGGCAATCGATCGAGTTCTCGCGCTCGGTGCGCCGTTCGCATTGACGTCCGTGACGTCGGTCGGCAATGCGGGCAGCAAGGCGAAGGTCGTCACCTTCGACACCAACGCGGCGCTCGTCGACGCCATCAAATCCGGTGACGTGCAGTGGGCAGTGGACCAGCAACCCTTCCTGCAGGGCTACCTCGCCATCGATTCGCTGTGGCTTTACCTCAACAACGGCAACGTGATCGGTGGTGGCTTGCCCACCCTGACCGGACCCGCGTTCATCGACAACACCAACATCGACTCGGTCGCCGAGTACGCCAAGAACGGAACTCGCTGATCCGGGCGCACGGAGGGCTGAGAGTCCGCCCTCCGTGCGCCTGTCCAGCACGGAAGGGAAATCATGTCCACTCAGGCAGATCTCGACCTTGCCGCCCATAAAGTCGTGACCGATGAACGGGTGAAGGAGCAAAAGCGCATTCAGCGTCTGCTGCTCCGCCCGGAGATGGGTTCACTTGTCGGCGCCATCGCCATCTTCATCTTCTTCTGTATCGTCGCGGCACCGTTCCGTACGCCGGAAGCGCTTGCGACAGTGCTCTACTCCAGCTCCACGATCGGCATCATGGCTTGCGCGGTCGCCCTGCTCATGATCGGCGGCGAGTTCGACCTCTCCGCCGGCGTCGCAGTCACCACGTCCTCGCTCGCCGCGTCGATGATCGCCTACAACCTGCACCTCAACCTGTGGGTGGGCGCGATTCTGGCGCTGGTCGTCTCGCTCGCCGTCGGATTCTTCAACGGCTACCTCGTCATGAAGACGAAGATTCCCAGCTTTCTCATCACCTTGAGTTCTTTCCTGATGTTGACCGGTATCAACCTGGCCGTCACCAAGCTCGTGAGTGGTCAGGTGGCCACACCCAGCGTCTCCGACATGGCTGGATTCGATTCCGCCAAAAAGGTATTCGCGTCGTCGTTCTCGGTCTTCGGGGTGTCCGTCAAGATCACGGTCGTGTGGTGGCTGCTGTTCACCGCGATTGCAACATTTGTTTTGTTCAAGACCAAGATCGGCAACTGGATCTTCGCGGTCGGCGGCAATCAGGACAGTGCCCGCGCGATCGGTGTGCCGGTGACCGCAGTCAAGATCGGCTTGTTCATGACCGTCGGCTTTGCTGCCTGGTTCGTGGGCATGCATCTGCTGTTCTCGTTCAACACCGTTCAGTCCGGTCAGGGTGTCGGTAACGAGTTCCTGTACATCATCGCCGCAGTCATCGGCGGTTGCCTGCTCACCGGTGGTTACGGAACCGCGATCGGCGCTGCGATCGGTGCATTCATCTTCGGTATGACCAACCAGGGCATCGTCTACGCAGGCTGGAACCCGGACTGGTTCAAGTTCTTCCTCGGCGCCATGCTGCTCTTCGCGGTCATCGCCAACAACGCATTCCGCAACTACGCTGCGAAAAGGTGACACATGAGTACCACAGCTGAAGTTCCCGCTCTCTCGAACTCGGGCGGCAACGTGCCACTGATCGAGCTCAAGGACGTCGGTAAGCAATACGGAAACATCATCGCGCTCAAGGGAATCAACCTGCGCGTCGGTGCGGGTGAAGTAACAGGCGTGCTCGGTGACAACGGCGCAGGCAAGTCCACGCTGATCAAAATCATCGCCGGTCTGCACCAGCAGAGCGAAGGTGAACTACTCGTCGACGGTGAACCGACAACGTTCCACTCGCCGAAAGAAGCTCTCGGCAAAGGCATCGCGACGGTCTATCAGGACCTCGCCGTCGTTGCGTTGATGCCGGTGTGGCGCAACTTCTTCCTCGGGCAGGAACTGCGCAAGGGCGGTCTGATCAAGTCGCTCGACGCCAACGCCATGCGCGCGACGACTCTTTCGGAACTGTCGAAGATGGGCATCGAACTACCTGACGTCGACGCACCGATCGGTAGTCTCTCGGGCGGTCAGCGTCAGTGTGTTGCCATCGCCCGCGCCATCTTCTTCGGCGCGCGCGTGCTGATTCTCGACGAGCCGA
Source organism: uncultured Rhodococcus sp. (assembly GCF_963525155.1). Taxonomy (NCBI): domain Bacteria; kingdom Bacillati; phylum Actinomycetota; class Actinomycetes; order Mycobacteriales; family Nocardiaceae; genus Rhodococcus; species uncultured Rhodococcus sp. The sequence continues at coordinate 5,124 of NZ_CAURKP010000036.1, read as the reverse complement.
CAGCAGCGCTCGGCGTCAAGCAGTCGGGAATGGTGTTGCGCTACATCACCGCTGCCAAGGAACAGGGATTCGGCGTCATCTTCATCACGCACAATCCGCACCACGCGTACATGGTCGGCGATCACTTCGTGCTCCTCAACCGAGGCAGGCAGAAGCTCGACGCCAAGTACGACGACATCTCACTCGAAGAACTGACCAAGGAGATGGCGGGCGGTGACGAGCTCGAGACGCTGACCCACGAGCTTCGCCGCTAGATCAAAACCTCGCGACTACAGCCTCGGTTCGAATCGAACCGAGGCTGTAGTCGTTTCGTCAGAGGATGGTCGTCGGCCGAACCTCGAGGCCGGAATGCATGTACGCCTCGTCGATCATCGTCATGTTGGCTACCGCGTCGCCCGGCCCGATCGGCAGCGCCGAGACCCCGGACAGATGATCGGCGAACGCTTCGAGTTGATAGGTGTACGACGACTTCGTGCCCAGATGCTCGACGCTCGTGCGCCCACCGGCCGTGACGGAGACACGGTCGTCGATGTCCGGCTGCAGGAAGTTGTGTACCAGGACGTCTCCTTCAGTGCCGAATACTCGGAAGGTGAAGTGATACCGCTCGTCCAACATCGTGGTCACCACGGATGCCGTGGCGCCGCTGGGGTATTCGAGTTCGATGTCGAACCACGAATCAACCCTCGGAGCATATTCCTCGTGGCGGGTCTCGGTCACCACTGGCGCACCACCACAGACGTCACTCAGCGTCCGGGAAGCATGTAACCCGTAGCAGCCCAGGTCCATCAGTGACCCGCCTGCCAAGGCGAGCTCCCACCGCGGGTCGTTCTCGGATGGTGTGGGCATCCGCAGTACGGTTTCCACCCGAGTGACCGCGCCGACGGCGCCGCTCCGAACCAGATCCAGCAGGCGCCGGTTCACCGGATGAAAGAGGTAGTGGAACCCCTCGAGCAGCGTCACGCCGCTCACGCGTGCTGCCTCGGCTACAGCACGCGCTTCCACCGCGTTGCTCGAAAACGGCTTCTCCGTCAGCACGTGCTTGCCGGCCTGAACGGCGGCGAGATTCCACGGTCCGTGCAGGCTGTTGGGCAGCGCGTTGTAGACGACATCCACCTCCGGATCCGAGATCAGCTCGGCGTACGAACCGACCACCCGTTCGATCCCATGCTGGGCCGCATAGGCTCTGGCCCGCTCGGGGTCGCGTGCGGCAACGGCCACCAGGCGGTGCCCGGTGGCCGTTGCAGGTTTGATCATCGCGTTCTCGGCGATGCGTGAGGCTCCCAGAATGCCTATCCGCAGCGGGGTAGGAGGTGTCACAGAACCGACCGCAGATACTCGACGCTCGCTCGCACATCGCGCACCGGTCCCTCGTCCGACGGCGCTTCGGCCAGAATGGTGTCCTGCTCGAGCACGTACCACCCGTCGAAACCGTGGCGCTGCAATATGGCTGTGACACCGGCGATGTCGACGTCGCCGCCACCGAGTGGACGGTACATTCCCGCCTTCACGCCGTCGGTGTAGGTGAGCTCACCTCTGCGAACGCGTGATGCGAGGGCATCGTCGACGTCCTTGAGATGCACGTGGGTGATGCGCTCGGGAGCTTGACGCGCCAGGTCGACCGGATCGGTGCCGCCGATCAACAGGTGGCCGGTGTCCAGGCACAGGGGGATGGCCGAGCCGTCGAGCACTCGCAGGACCTCGTCGCGCTGCTCGATCATCGTTCCGACGTGAGGGTGGACAACTGCCCTGATTCCGCGCTCGGCCGCGGCGTCGGTGAGGCGATCGAGATTGTGCAGCAGGGTTTTCCAACTCTGCTCGTCCAGTTCCGGGCGTGAATCGTAGCCGTCGGAACCCGTCGCGGCGGCCAGGACCAAAACTTCGGCACCCGAGGCGACGAAACCATCGAGGATGGGGGAGATGCCGGGAACCGGATCATGATCGCGATCATGCAGCAGTACCGGTGCGAACCCGCCGACTGCGCTCAGATCGTGATCCGCGAGCACCTTGGCCATTTCGGCGGGTGCAGTCGGCAGAAAGCCCTCCGGTCCGATTTCCGTTGCCGCCAGACCGACTTCGCGCATTTCCCGGAGGACTTGCGCAGGGTCGAGCTGGTAGCCCCAGCCCGGGACTTCGCACACGCCCCAGGAGATCGGTGCGCCGGCGATGCGAGGAGTGCTCATGTGTGTGCCTCATTCTTGTCGTGAAGGAACAGATCTTTGACTTCGGTGATCGTGACGGGCCGACCCTCGCGCAGAGAGTGCGTTGCAGCTTCGGAGATCCAGGCCGACTCGACCGCATCTGCGGGCGTGCACGGTGATTCCCGACGCCCGGCGACAACGCCGAGGAATGCTTCGAGTTCCACACGGTAGGCGGACGTGAAGCGGTCCATGAAGAACGTGTACGGCTCCTTCGAGGGGAACGATGTTTCGGGGTCGAGGGAGCGGAGTGGCAAGCGGTCGTCCAGCCCGGCAACGACGGAGTCCGCCGAGCCGAGTACCTCGAGTCGGCAGTCGTAGCCGCGGCCGTTGTAGCGGGTATTCGACACGACCGCGATGGTTCCGCCTTCGAAAGTGAGAACCGTTGCGGCGGTGTCGACGTCACCGGCATCGGCGATCCCGCGATCACCCTGATTCGAGCCGGTGGCAAAAACAGTGGTGACTTCGCGGCCGCTGATCCACCGTACGATGTCGAAGTCGTGGATCGAGCAGTCGCGGAAGATGCCGCCTGAGTGTTCGATGTACGAGATCGGCGGGGGAGCGGGATCGAGGGTGGTCGATCGGAGAGTGTGGATCCAACCGAGTTCTCCAGATCGAACCGCGTCGTACGCCGCCACAAATGACGGGTCGAATCGGCGCTGAAATCCGATCTGGACTGGTACCGACGTCTGCTCGGCAGTCGCGAGTACACGAACGGAGGATTCGATGGAGTCGGCTACCGGCTTTTCGCAGAACGTCGGGATGTCTAGGCGAACAGCGGCTTCGATCAATTCGGCATGTGAACTCGACGGCGCGGCGATCAGAACACCGTCGATGCCTGACGCTAAAAGCGCGTCGGGATCGGCAGCGGACTCCACGTCGAGTTCGCTTGCCACGTCCGAGGTTCGACGTGCGTCGACGTCGGTGACAACCAGTGCGTCGACGCCGTCCGTCGTCAGCAGGTTTCGGGCGTGGTAGCTGCCGATTCGTCCGAGGCCGATGACTCCGATACGAGCGCCCATCAGTCCAGCCCTCCGAAGACGTTCTGGTCCCAGTCGATGATCGAACCTGTCACGACTCCGCTGCGATCGGAGAGCAGGAAGACGACGAAGTCGGCGATTTCGTCGACCTGTCCGAGCTTGCCCATGGGGAGGGTGCTGCCTGCACGTTCCTGCCAATCGTCACCAGCGTCGTGAAAAGCTCTCTGCGTGAGGTCTTCTCCCTCGGTCTGTGTCCACCCGATGTCGAGACCGTTGATCCGGATACGATCCCAGCGATGCGCATGGGCGGCGTTGCGGGTCAGCCCCGCCAGCCCGGCCTTCGCTGCCACGTACGGCGCGAGATACGGTTGCCCGCCGAGTTCGGACGTGGAGATGATGTTGACGATGGACCCGGGGACCGCACGTTCGCGCATGTCCTTGACCGCTGCCTGCATCGTGAAGAACGGACCGCGAAGGTTCACCGCGATGTGCTGGTCGAAGAGTTCCTCGGTGGTGTCGAGCAGAGTGCCGCGCGAGGTGAGTCCGGCAGAATTGACGAGGGCATCCACGCGGCCGAAATGTGAGATCGTCTCGGCCACGCTGGCGAGCGCGGAATCGGTCTGCGCCACATCGGCTTCGATGAAGTGGGTTCCCGGAAGTTCTGCCTCGAGAGCTTTTCCGACGTCCGGGCGTCTGCCGGTGAAAGCCACCTGAGCGCCCTCACGGACTGCGGCGCGAACGACGCCGGCGCCGACGCCTTGCGAGCCGCCACTGACCAGTACGACGGTGTCGGCTAGGAGTGCGGGCCTGGTTACGCCCGGCGGAGAAGTCATGGGTTTAGTCTGGCTGTGACGAAGACCTCGAGCAACAGCGAAAAACCATCAAATATCCATCATCGTGAGGTAGTTGTGGCGCATCGATTCAAAGTACGGGAGATCGCTCAGCAGTCGGGCCTGAGTGAGGCCACCGTCGACCGGGTGCTCAACGACCGTCCTGGAGTTCGTGAGGGCACACGATCGGAGGTTCGCCAGGCGATCACGGACCTGGAACGTCAACGCTCGCAACTGAAACTGGTCGGGCGTACGTTCATCGTCGACGTCGTGTTGCAAACCCCCGCAAGGTTTTCCGACGCCGTCCGTGACGCGCTCGAGGCCGAACTGCCGACCCTTGCGCCTGCTGTTGTTCGTTCTCGGTTCCACTTTCGTGAAACCGGTTCGGTCGAAGCGATGACGTCGACGCTCGACAAGATTCGCCGACGCGGATCCCACGGAGTCATCGTCAAGGCTCCCGACACTCCGGAAGTCGTGGCGGCGATCGACCGGTTGGTGGCGGCAAGGATTCCGGTCGTCACGTTGGTGACCGACGTTGCCGGCAGCAGGCGAGCCGCCTATATCGGCATCGACAACCGAGCCGCCGGAGCCACCGCCGCGTACTTGATAGATCAGTGGCTGGGGGATCGGGAAGGCAACGTGCTGGTCAGCATGAGCAGCGGGTTCTTCCGCGGAGAGGAAGAACGGGAGATGGGATTTCGCTCCGCCATGCGAGTCGCGGCTCCGCATCGACGGTTGATCGACATTCCGAACAGTGACGGTCTGGATCAGACGAGTAGGAAACTGGTGCGAGCGGCACTCGAATCCGATCCGCAGATCCGTGCCGTGTATTCGATCGGTGGTGGCAACCTGGCCACTGTCGACGCGTTCGAAGAACTGAACCGGGAGTGCAGTGTCTTCATCGCCCACGATCTCGACGGTGACAATCGAAAGTTGCTGGGGGAGAGGCGAATATCGGCGGTGCTCCACCACGATCTGCGTGCGGATGTTCGCACTGCCTGTCAGGTGGTCATGAAGGAACACGGCGCCATGGGCGCTCACTTCGGCTTTACGACGTCACCGGTTCAAGTCGTGACACCGCTCAACATGCCCCCGACATAGCTGTGCGCGGCTAAGGAG